>CAZJXR010000043.1:0-9755 GCA_964550085.1 uncultured Gemmatimonadota bacterium | reverse complement strand
GGCATGATGGGATACCGAACCCCCAACATCGACCGGATCGCCCGGGAGGGCGTGCTGTTCACGGACGCCTACGGCCAGCAGAGCTGCACGGCGGGCCGCGCGGCCTTCATCACCGGGCAGAGCCCGATTCGGACCGGCCTGCTGAAGGTGGGCTTGCCGGGCGCCGATCTGGGGCTCGGTGAGCAAGACCCGACCATCGCCACCTTCCTGAAGGCACGCGGCTACGCGACCGGGCAGTTCGGCAAGAACCATCTGGGTGACCGGGATGAGTTTCTACCGACCAACCACGGATTCGACGAGTTCTTCGGCAACCTGTACCACCTGAACGCCGAGGAAGAGCCGGAGAACGTGGACTATCCGGGCGACGCCGTGCTGGCCGACGGGCAGACATTCCAGCAGAAGTTCGGGCCGCGGGGCGTGATCCACAGCTGGGCCAACCCGGACGGCACCCAGCGCGTCGAGGACACGGGACCGCTGACCAGCGAGCGGATGGAGACGATCGACTACGAGGTGATGGATCTGGCGCTCGACTTCATCGACCGTGCGCACGCGCAGAACCAGCCGTTCTTCGTCTGGTTCAACTCGACCCGGATGCACATCTGGACGCACCTGCGGCCCGAGGCCGAGGGGGTGACCGGCATCGGCATCTACCCCGACGGCATGGTCGAGCACGATGGGCACGTGGGACAGCTGCTCGCCAAGCTCGACGAGCTCGGCATCGCCGACAACACAATCGTCATCTACTCGACCGATAACGGGGCCGAGGTCATGAGCTGGCCGGATGGCGGCACGACGCCCTTCCGCGGCGAGAAGAACACGAACTGGGAAGGCGGCTACCGTGTCCCGATGATGGTGCGCTGGTCGGCACAGATCGACGGCGGGCGGGTTTCCAACGAGATCATCGCCCAGGAGGACTGGCTGCCGACCCTGCTGGCCGCGGTGGGCTCTCCCGCCGTCAAGGAAGATCTCCTCGACGGGATGGAGGTGGGCGGTCACCGGTACAAGGTCCACCTCGATGGGTACGACTTCCTTCCCTACCTCAAAGGCGAAGTCGAGGCGGGGCCCCGCCATGAATTCCTCTACTGGAGCGACGACGGGCAGCTCGTGAACCTGCGGTACAATCGCTGGAAGGTCGTGTTCGCGGAGCAGCGGGGGCACGGCTTCGATGTGTGGCAGGAACCGTTCGTCACCCTGCGCACGCCTAAGATCTTCGACCTGCGCGCGGATCCGTTCGAGCGCGCCGATCACGAGGCGATCGGCTACGAGACGTGGCGCCTCGAGCGCATCTTCGTGCTCGTCCCGGCACAGGCCTTCGTGCAGCGCTGGATCGCCACGTTCGCCGAATTCCCGATCCGCCAGAAACCAGCCAGCTTCAACCTCGATCAGGTGATGGCGTCGCTGCAGGAGTCGACGACCTCCAACCGCTGACGGCGGCCGAGGGTCCGGTCCGGTAGCCGAGGATCCGGTCCGGTAGCCGGGGGAGGTGGAGTTCGGCAAGTGGAAGAAAACAGAGATGGGGCCGACCGACCCTCGGCGGGAGCGAGCGTTCCAGCGGGTCGCGGAGGGCCGGCGCCCCATCCGGTGAAGTGTCTCTTCGGATGATAGATGCCGCTCGGGGTCGAAACCTTACACGGCACTCGGTGCAGTCCGTTCAATCAGCGAATCCACCGTACCCCGCTGCTTTCGGCCGGCCGACGGCAACCCTACGTTAGACTCCCGAAAGTTCCGACCTTGAGCACGGAGGAGTCCAGTGTCTACCGACGACACGACGGCCGTTCTGGCCGCAAACAAGGCGTGGTTCACGGCGTTGAACGCCATGCTCGCGGGTGACCCGGAGCCGTTCGCCGACCTCTACTCGCACGCCGATGACGTGTCCTACATGTCCGCCGAGGGTGGCCTCCGCGTCGGGTGGCAGGCGACGTGGAGCGACTGGCAGGCGCAGGCGAAGCTGAGCCGCGGGGGCCACATCGAAGAGGTCGAGAATCACGTCATCGTCCACGGCGACATGGCGGTCGTGCAGCTGGTGGAGAGCGGAGTGGTGAACAACGCCGAAGGCGAGCCCGTCGAGCAAACGGTTCGGGAGACCTCGGTATTTCGGCGCGAGGATGGCGAGTGGAGGATGATCGCTCACCACGCCGATGCCATCCCGACCTGGATCGCCGTCGCCGGCGACGCGGCCGACGCGTAGACGAAGGCGCATTCGCGGTCGCCGCCGACTTCCCGCGATCTCGAGAGGCGGGACCGCGGGCACCGAACGCGTCGGCACTTAGGAGGTCCGGCATGAAGAATTCGCCCGTCACGCCATGCCTCGTGTCGACTCTGTTGCTGGCGATGGCGACGCCGTCGGCCGAGGCACAGAGCACGCTGCTGTTCGAATCGAAGACGATCCCGTTCGAGGAGGGGTTCCGCGTGTACCTCGTGCCCGACATGGAGGGCATGGGCTCGGCGGTGCAGGTCACGGAGGTGATCGCCGGCAACGAGGCGCCCCGATACCGGGACCGCACCGGACCCGACTACTGGGAGCACTACCGGTACCTGCTGACGCAGGAGGCCAACGCGGTGATCGAGGGGGCGCGAGCCGCCGGCGCGTCATCGTTCGTGGTGAACGAGGGACACGGCGGCAATCGGTTCGCCAACATCATCCCGTGGGAGCTCGACCCCGAGGCGCTTCTGATCCGAGGCTATCCGAAGCCGATGGTGATGAGCACCGGCATCGACTCGACGTTCGGGACCATGATGTTCACCGGGGCGCACGCCGCCCCACCCAACCACGCAGTGATGTCGCACAACTACGCGTTCGACGAGTTCACCGTTAACGGGAAGCGACTCAACGAGGTGGGGATCAACGCGCTGATCGCGGGCGAGAAGGGCGTTTCCGTGTCGATGGTGAGCGGGGACGACGTCCTGGTGGCGGAGACGCAGGAGATGCTCGGGAACGGGGTGATCGGCGTGGTCACCAAGGTGGCTGTGGGCCACAACGCGGCCGTCACATACAGCCCGACCAAGGTGCGGGAGATGCTGCGGGCGGCGGCGGAAGAGGCGGTGCGGCGGGAGATGGCGGGCGATTTCGCGCCGCTCGTGATGGAGAAGCCGTACACGGTGGAGTTCAAGCTGCGCGAGAGCTATCCGGTCGAAGTCCGCGCGGCTGTCGACACGATCACCACCTACCCGCTGGTGAAGAACGGCGAGCGCTCGTACCGGTTCGTGACCGACGACGCCGACCAGATCGGCTACCTGCTCGACGCGATCGAGGAGATCGTACTTCCGTAAGAGAGCGGCCTCAGTCCACCTTCTTCCGCACGCTCACCGCGGCGAACATCGTCTGCACTCCCTACTTCGGCAGGGTCACCTCGAACTCGATCGCCGCCAGCTGTTCCGGTGATTTGCCAATGCGCTCCAGGAAGGGCAGCCAGCGGGGGTCGTCGGACAGGACCTCGAACTCGGGTCGGATGAAGATCTCCGACAGGCCGGGGTCTTCGTAGGTTACCGCCTTGTCCAGCCACTCGAACGCCCGGTCGATCTCGCCGCGATACGCCACGACGTACGCGATGTTGTACGCCGCATCCTGCTCGTACTTCTCGATCAGCTCGGCCAGGGTCGAGTCCGACTCCGGCGTGCGGCCGAGCGCGTGGTAGGCCATGCTCGCCGCGATCAGGCGGAAGGGCTCCACCGGCTCGTCCTCGATCACCGCGAGCGCGGCCTCCGGCTCGCCCGTGTAGAGCATCGCGGTTCCGAGGAATGACTGCACGCCTCCCGCGGCCGGCTTCAGCTCCACGGCCGTTCGGAGCGACTCGACCGCATCCGCCCACCGACCGACGCCCAGGTAGGCGAGTCCGAGATTGAGGTGGCCCGAGACGGGGTCCCGGGCCACCACCCACTCCTCAAGTGTGATCGTTTCCTCTACGCGCCCCAGCGCCTGGAGGATCAGCGCCGCCTGCCCCATGGTGTAGGCGCCTCCGGGATCCAGCGCCAGCGCCCGCTCGTGGTGGCGGGCGGCGGTGGTCAGATCTCCTTCACCCGAGGCGATGCGCCCCAGAAGGGTGTGCGCCGGGGCGTGGTCCGGGTCGATCTCCAGTGCCCGCTTGGCGGCCTCCCGCGCCAGCTCGAGCGCTTCCTGGATCGGTCGCCAGGTCCCTGCTTGGCGGAAGTAGTTGAAGGCGAGACCGGACCACGCCGGCGCGTATTCCGGATCGATCGCCAGCGCCTCGCGAAACAGCTCTTCGGCCCGCGTCATGCTCTCGGCCGTACGCTGTTCGCTCAAATGCCGGGCCCGCAGCACCAGCGCATACGCCTCGGGGTCCGTCTCGGCCACCGTCGGCGCTCCGCCCAGCAGCGTGACCTTCAGCTGCTCCACCACCTCGGCCGCAATCTCGTCCTGGATCGCGAAGATGTCCTCCAGCGAGCGGTCCCAGCTCTCTGACCATACGTGGAAGCCATCGTCGGACCGGATCAGCTGCGCCGTGATCCGCACCTGGTCCCCCGCCTTCCGCACCGAGCCCTCCAGCACGTGGTCCACCTTCAGGCGCGCGGCGATCTCCGGGATCTCCACGTTCTCGCCCTTGAAGGAGAACGACGAGGTCCGGGCCGCCACCTGCAGGCCGGGGACCTTCGCCAGCAGGTTCAGCAGCTCCTCCGAAATCCCGTCGGAGAAGTACTCCTGATCCTGCTCGGGGGACATGTCCGCGAACGGGAGCACGGCGATCGAGGGAAGATCGATGCCCGAAGCGGCTGCCGGCTGGGCACCCCGCGGGCCGACCTCGGGCCCGAAGAAAAGCCAGGCGGTGGCCACCACCCCCCAGAGGGCAAACGCCACCACCCCACCGCCGATCGCGTTCCGCCACGTGAAGATTCGGTGGTGGGCGCCCTCGTCCACCGCCTTGGACGGGATCGGCGTCCCGCCCGTGGTCGTCTCCAGCTCGCCCGATGGCTGGCGCGCCCCCACCCCCTCCTGCACGAACGCGGTCGCGAGGACGACCGGCAGCCCGATGATGAACAGCACCACCGCCAGGGCCGGGAACCAGGCGGGCAGCCCCATTCCCTCCGTGAGGCTCTGGATCACCTCGTACCCGATCCACGCACCGACCAGGTAGATGCCCAGCACCTGCCACAGCGAGCGGCGGTGGACTTCGTGAATCAGCCGTTTGAGACCGGACATAGCCTGGTTGTGAACGACCGGCGACTTACCACGAGCGAATCATGGCTGGAAGCTGGCGCGGCCGACGATACGGAGCAAGACCTGCGCTTGACTCCCAACCGCCCCGGCGGCTGCGGGGGTGAATCGACACCAGTACCTCCGACAAGGCGGGCGAGACGCGAAAGATCTCCCCTGCCTATCTTGCACGGTAGCGCGTGATCGACTGAAGCGGATTTGGGGGAATGGACACGCAAATTCTCATCGCGGCCACGGTCGTTCTCGGACTGGTGGCCGTCCTCGCCCTTCGGATCGCGAGAAACGCGGGCGCTTCGAGACGGCTTTCGCCCGGGCGCACTGTAGAGCCGACTCGAGAAGCCTTCCTCAGTGCGACCCTGGAGGAGGCTGGCGATCGTCAGCTCATCCGGATTCGGAATAGTGGCTCCGGGCCGGCGCGCTTCGTGACGATCACGCTGGATGGGTTTCCGATTGGTAGTCACACTGATGTGGCGGGAGGCCCGACTGAGGAGGATATGCACTTGGAATCAGGCGCGGATGTTGTGTACCGCCTCCATCCTCGCGCCGCCGCGAATGTCTTGTACACTCTCGAGCTGATGTGGCAGACTGACCGGGGCGACTTACAGAACGCGCGACTGACGCTCGTCAGTTAAGAGCCGAGAGGGGTTGAGGTGCTCGACGGGGCGATGGTGGTCTGGTTCGCGTTGACGGCAGGGGCGGTGCTGTTCGTGGTCGGAGACTCCCTCTTCAACGGTGTCACCAGCTGGGTGCAGCGGATCGCCTGGATCCTGGTCACCGTCTACACGGGCCCGGTGGGCCTGTTTTTCTACCTGCTCGCCTGCCGACGGCCCTTCCCCGGCGGCCACGACCGCTATACCCGGGTCCCCTGGAAGCAGAGCCTCAACAGCGAGATGCACTGTCTCGCCGGCGACGCGACCGGCATCATCGTCGCCGCCGCCATCGTGCCGGCGCTTGCCCTCAGCAACGGCTGGGACATCACGATCGAGTACGCCGCCGCTTTCGTCACCGGCCTGTTCATCTTTCAGGCGCTGATGATGATCGGGATGTACGGCAGCCACTACGTCAAAGCCGTGCGCAAGACGATCTTCGCCGAGACCGTGTCCATGAACTTCGTTATGGTCGGCATGATCCCGGTGATGGTGACCCTGGAGGCCGCCTGGCCCAGCTCGTAGAGTCCCCTCGACCCCGCCTTCTGGTTCCGGATGAGCCTCGCGGCGATCGCGGGCGGGCTCACCGGCTACCCCATCAACCACTGGCTCGTGTCGAACCACCTGAAGCACGGCTGTATGACTCTCCCGGGCGCCGACGGTCCGGCGCCGGGACTCGGCCATCGTTCGCCCGAGGCCACCACCCAGTCGGGAGCAAAACCCACCGCACCGAACGCGGGGGGCATGCGTGGGACGGCTTCGGAAGGCGAACCGATGGTCATGAACGAACTGCCTCCCCAGCGCGCCGCGGCCTGGGCCATCGGCTCGATCGCGGTGCTGGTGGCGGCGCTGTGGGTCACCAACCTCTTCGTCCCGATCCACTTTTCCCTCGACCGCTGAGGCGCGCCGCTGGGATGACAGGACGTTGGACGGCGCCAAAGCTCTGGTTGGCGACGGGGCGATGTTGCCCGAGAGCCCGAGCCGGTCGATACCATGGCCACCGCCGCCGCTACTCGATTCTGACCGGGTCACCTCGACGGACTGTGCCACCCCGGCTTACGCCAGCGTACACACCGACCTTGACCCGGTTGTGTTGCGCCGCCGTGCGCAGGATCTCCGGGTCCTTCGGTAGATCTCCCTGCGCCAGAGTGGTCATGACGCAGCGCCCGCACTCGCGGGTGATGTCCAGGCGTACCTCCTCGCCGATTGCCAGCGTGTGGCCGACCCACGCGTTCTCCACGAAACCACGCTCCTCCGAGGTCGGCCGCACCACGATGTTGGGACGAAACCGCCGGACTTCGAATTGGCCCTGCGGATACAGCTCACGGAGCCGATCGAGCGTGGCCGTGGTCAAGAGATGGACCATGGCAAGGTCGAAGAACGTCCCCTCTGGCAGTGTGAAATCGGTGACCGTGTCCCTGTGGTCCAGGCCTTCCATGTCCGGCCAGTACTCTTCGGCATTGACCGTACCGCACTCTGCGGCGCGGAATGTCACCGCGCGGCCGAGTGTCTTGGACAGGATCGAGTTGAGATCGCTCTGGTCACTGGTGACGCTTGTGCCATCGGGGAGGGTGATTCGAACCGCAGGCAATCTCGCCGCCCGTTCCACCGGCTCGACGAAGGCGGCGCGGTAATCGAACAGGCCGGACCATTTTCGGGGGTTCTTGGCCGTCGCCGCCTTTCCGTCGGCATTGTCGATAAGGGCGAACGCACGGTCCCCACGCAGCCCACGTTCAGTAACCTCGGTGGCGTTCAGCTCCTCTCCCATCATCGACTTGACCGGGTATCGCCACAGCGAAACCACTTCACCAAGCTCGATCGGAACCGCCCCCGACATGCTCACCCCTCCTTGATCGCGCACCTCCCGATCCCGGACCAGCCGTCCAGAGGCGCTTCGGGACCTGGAGTGGCCCACACCGAATCTGACCACTTACCGCAGGCGAATCAGGGCGGAAGGTGACAACGGCCAAGAAGCCGAGCAAGGCTGTCGGGTGACCCTCTCCAACCCAACCGACCTGCCGGCCACAGATGTGTCTCGACCCCGCGCTACCTGGCCGACGAGTGTTTGAGTCAGTTGAAAGGAGGCCGAATATGAACCGCTCGAGCCATACACATTTCGTCGCCGCCTGGGTCGCCCTCATCACGATCACCGGGTGTAGTCGGTCCGGGGACCGCGACGATTCCGCCGACCAGGCAGCCATACGAGAGCTCATTCGCCGCACTGCCGACGCCAACAACGCGGCGGACACCCTGGGCTGGGTCGGGCTGTTCGAGGAGAGCGCGGTTTACATGCCGCCGGGCATGGCGGAAGTGACGGGTCGAGAAGCACTCGTCGAGGTTGCGGCGGCGGGATTCGGTCCGTATGCGGCCACCGTCGAGATCACGCCCGACGAAATCGTGGTCCTCGGAGATTGGGCGTTTGCCCGCAGCCACGTGACCGGGAGCGTGACACCGCGTGCCGGGGGCGATCCGCTTCCGGTGGATGTCAAGCAGCTCGTGGTCTACCACCGACAGTCGGACGGCACCTGGAAGATCGCTCGACTCATCTTGAACAGTAATTCGTGACCGGGAGGGTGCGCCGACGCTGTCCTGGTCGGGCCCACGTCAGATGCGCGGCGGACCCAACGTTGGCAACCCCCACTCCCAAACCTACCTTAACGGCCAATCCCACTAGACGAGGCGCGGGGCTCTACCTGCTTTATGAAACGATTCAAGGGCCTGGCTCACGAGATCCACCGCCGCTCCCTGTGGCAGGTGCTCGGCATCTACATCGTGGGCAGCTGGGTCGCCTACGAGGTGATCCAGAGTCTCACCGAGGGGATGGGGCTGCCTGCCTGGTTCCCCGCCCTGGCGGTGGTGCTGTTCATCATCGGGCTGCCGATCGTGCTGGCCACGGCGTTCGTGCAGGAGGGCATGGGAAGCCGCGAGGCCGGCGAGGTGGAGACGACGGCGGGCGGCACGCCCATACCCCCCGACCCGGCCAACGAAGTGACCCAACCCCGGCTGCTTACGTGGCGGAACGCGCTGCTCGGGGGCGTGATTGCCTTCGCCCTGCTGTTCGGCTTCGCCGGTGGCTACGTCTTCTTTCAGGACCGGGAACCCAGCCTGACGCCCGAGCCGCTGATCGCTGGAGAAGCCGCTCCCGGGATCGCCGTGCTCCCATTCGATGTCCGAGGGCCCGGTGCGGAAGGCTGGCGGGAGGGAATGGTGGACGTACTGGCGAAGAACCTGGACGGGGCGGCCGGTCTGCGGACGATCGACAGCCGCACGGTTCTCGCCCGCTGGCAAGAGGGTGTGCCCGACGGTGGGACTCCCGACGCGGCGACGGCGCGCGAGGTGGCGTGGCGCACCGGGGCCCGCTACGCGGTGCTCGGCAGCGTGGTCATCGCGGGCGACCGGCTGCGCGCGGTTGCCGACGTGTACGATCTCGAGACCGGCCGTCGGCTCGGCGAGGCACAGGTAGATGGCGCGGTCGACTCGGTCTTCAGCGTCGTGGACCAGTTCTCGGGGGAGGTGCTGCGCCGGGTCGTCGGCGAGGGCGGCGAGATCCCGCCGCTCGACCTGGCCCGGGCGACGACGGCCTCGCTGCCCGCGCTCAAGGCGTACCTAGAGGGCGAGGTGCTCTTTCGTGGCGGCGCGTTCGAGGATGCGGCCCGGGCGTACCGGCGCGCCGTGGTCGCCGACTCGACGTTCGCGCTCGCCTGGCTGCGGCTCAGCCTCGCGTACGGGTGGGTTTCACAGTTTGAACTCGGAAGGGAAGCGTCCGTCCGCGCGGCCCGGCTGGCGGACCGCCTTCCCGAGCGCGATGCGCTGCTCGCCCGCGGAGTCCAGGCTGACGGCCGGCTCGAAACGCTGGAGGGACTGCGGACCGCGACCCGGAAATACCCCGACGACCCGCTCGCCTGGTACCTGCTCGGCGAGTTCGTGTGGCATCAGGG
>CAZJXR010000042.1:0-23765 GCA_964550085.1 uncultured Gemmatimonadota bacterium | reverse complement strand
TACCTTTGCCTGGCTCGGCTATGGGCCCGGCGAGCACACCGTGGAGGTTACTGGTCTGCGGGACGATTGCTCCGTCGCCGGCGAAAACCCCCGCACGGTGACGCTCGAACCCTCCGAGATCGAGATCGTGACCTTCATCGTCACCTGCGGCAACGACTGATCCGGCCTCGGTACCGGTCGGACTGCCCTTCCTGAAAGCCCAGCAAGGAGAGACCGCCATGCCGCCAAAGCTGCCCGGTCTGCTGGTCGTGCTGTTCCTGGTTACCGGGGCGAGCGAGCTGCACGCCCAACGGGGCGCGATCGGCCTGAAAGGCGGGATCAACATCACCAGCGTGAGCGACGCTCCGGGCTCGAGCAGCCAGACGCGTTTCGTCGGTGGCCTCTACTGGTCGGGCGAGAAGCAAATGTTGGTGGTTCAGCCCGAGGTCCTGTACTCGGTTCGTGCCGTCAAACAGCCCGATCCGGGGGGCGGGGAGTCGACCTTCAAAGAGAACTTCGTCCAGATCCCGCTCCTGTTCGGAGCCCGGATCGGGAAGGGCGAATACACGCTCACGCCGTACGTCGGCCCCAGCCTCGCCTTCAAGACCTCCTGCCAGGTCGAGGGGTCGACCGGCAGCCAGGACTGCGATCAGATCGCCGGCGCTCCGGACATCCACGGCAGCCTGTGGTCGATCGACTTCGGCGTCGCCTTCGACGCCTGGCTCAAGAAGACGGTGCTGACGATCGACCTGCGCTACGACCTCGGCCTGTCGAGCATCGACGACGTCGAGGACAGCAAGTGGCGATATTTAGCCGTAATGGCGGCGATCGGCGTCCCGGTGGGTCAGTAGTCTCAGCCGAACCAGAGCTTCGCCGCAAACACTACCACGGCGATGAGGACGACGCGCTTGATCCACGTGTGTCCCTTGACCACGCTGATGCGGACACCGGCCTGTCCGCCCAGGAAGTTGCCGGCGGCCAGTGCCAGTCCCGGCGCCCACTCGACCTTGCCGTTGAGGGCGAAGAGGGCAAGGGCGATCGGCGTGAAGCCGAGCACGAGGAGCACTTTGAGTGCGTTCCCGCGCACCAGATCGAGCCCCATGAGGGTGGTGAGGGCTAGGATGATGAATCCGATTCCCGCCTGAATGAACCCGCCCCAGGCGCCCACCACAAAAAAGGCGACCATGAATGCGGCGCGCCGGTATGGGTAAGTCCAGCCACCGTCGGCGGAGTGCTTGCGGAGCGGATCCCAGATCGTCCACGCCGCCACCGCGACCATGACTCCGGCCAGCACGCGCTGGAAGGCAAGGTCGCCGATGATGACCGCCACCCACGTCCCGAGCACGGAGCCCGCCGCGGCGGGCAGAACCGCCAACCACAGCCACCGCCAGTCGATCATCCCGTGCCGGTTGAAGCTCCACACCGCCCCGATGTTCTGGATCAGGATGGCGACGCGGTTGGTTCCGTTCGCCACCGTGGCCGGCAGGCCGAGGAAGATCAGCAGGGGAAGGGTGAGCAGTGAACCGCCGCCGGCGACCACGTTGAGGGTGCCGGCCACCAGTCCGGCGCCGAACAGAATCGGGTACACGGTCCAGTCCAACACGTTGCTCCCTGCGTAAGTGGTGATGCTCCGCGGTGTTCCCGTATTTCCCGTCCCGGGAATCCTCCCCGCGCTACGGAGCGTCCAGGCGCCGACCGGCCTCCCGGCGCCACGCAAGTTCCCGGCCGCGACCGGGGTTGGCAACGGGGGGTGACAAACCTCGCGCTCGCCGACTCGGGCGTGACTCTCCCGCGGGAAACCCGCGCCGATGCAACGGGTTATAGAATCAGAAGGACTTGCAGCGCGGGGTGCACGCAGACTGTTGTCCAGACGCGGGCGGCCGCACGGTCGCCGACACCAGGGGTGACAGCGAAAGGGAAAGCGTGGTCGGTCGGTTGGCGACGGTGCTGGCTTCGGGGGCGGTCGGGTTGGCTGTCCTGGCCCTGCTGGCTTCACCGGCGCACGAAGGTCGCCCGACGGGCTCCGAAGAAGCCGCGGTTCCGCCCTCCCGCTCCCCTCGGACCGCCTCGCACGATCCCGATACGGCGGCCGATCGGCCCCACGAGTTCTATTTCACTCGCGCGGCGTACGGCAGTCGATTCGACAACCGCCGGTACGGCAGCTGGATGACCGACTATCCGAAGGCGGACCGGCAGTTTCTTGTCGGTCTCCGGCGCCTCACCAACATCGACGCCTACCATGCCGAGCACCCGATTCGTCTGAACGACCCCGACATCCGGCGCTACCCGTTTCTGTACGCGGTCGAGGTGGGTCACATGGCAATGAGCGACGCTGAGGTCGCCGGCCTGCGGGATTATCTACTGGCCGGCGGGTTTCTGTTCGTGGATGATTTCTGGGGCACGTGGGAATGGAGCAACTTCGAGCACCAGATCCGTCGCGTCCTTCCCGAGTATGAGATCGTCGAGCTGTCGGTCGAGCACCCACTGTTCCGAGCCTTCTACGCCATCGACGAGCTGCTCCAGGTGCCGAACGTCCAGCTCGGGGCGCTGGGGGGTCGCACCTGGGAAAAGGACGGTTACGTTCCCCACTACCGTGGTATCTTCGATGAGCAGGGTCGCCTCATGGTGCTCATCAGCTGGAATACCGATCTCGGCGATGCGTGGGAGTGGGCCGAACAGCCGCAGTATCCTCTCCGTTTCTCCACCTTCGCGTATGAGCTCGGAGTGAACGCCATCATCTACGGGATGAGCCATTGACGTGACGGGCTTCGCTACCAGCGCCTTCGAGTTCCTGTTCAAGTACCGTCCCCTGGTGTTCGAGAAGGGAGAGATCGTCCTCGCCGCCCCGTGGCCGTTGTTCGTCCTCGCGGTGGCGGCAGTCGCGGTGGCCGTTCCGACGCTGCTCCGATACACGACCGTCAAGGGCCGCACGCGTCGAGTGGATCGGATCGTTCTCAGCGGCATTCGCGTGTTGGCTCTCGCCGTGCTGGTCTTCATCCTCTTCCGACCCATGCTTCTGGTGTCGACGGTGATCCCGCAGCGGAACTTCGTTGCTCTGGTGGTCGACGACTCGCGCAGCATGCGAATCCCGGACGAAGAGGGCGGGCCGCGCGGCGACTTCGTTCTCGACCAGCTCGCCGGCGAGGGAGATCTGCTGCGGGCGCTGCGGGAGAGGTTTCTCGTCCGCACCTTCCGGTTCTCGGGAACCCTCGACCGCTACGAGGACGTATCGGAGCTCGGGTTCGCGGGCAGTCGCACCGACCTGGCAGGCGCGATCGAGGATGTCCTCCAGGAAATGGCCGGACTGCCGCTCTCGGCCATGGTGCTGGTGACCGACGGAGCCGAAAACACGCCGGGGTCGCTGACCGAGAACCTGCTCGCTCTTCGCGCCCGCTCGATCCCGGTCTTCACCGTCGGTTTAGGACGCGAGGGGTTCGCGAAGGACATCGAGGTGCGGCGCATCGAGATTCCTTCCACCGTCCTGGTGGGAAGCACCCTGGTGGTCGAGGTGCTGATCGCCCAGCGAGGTTACGGCGGCGCGCGCGTGCAGCTCGAGGTCGAGGACGAAGGACGACTCCTGAGCACGCAGCAAGTGGAGCTGCCGAAGGGGAGCGACGTGGTGCCCGTCCGCGTCCAGTTCACCGCCGCCGACCCCGGGCCACGACGACTCACCTTCCGGGTGGCGCCGCTCGCCGAGGAGCTGGTGACCGAGAACAACCAGCGCGAGGCGCTGCTGGTGGTCGAGGACGCGCGAAGGAAGATCCTGTATCTGGAGGGCGAGCCACGCTTCGAGGTGAAGTTCATTCGGCGCGCGATCGCGGACGACGAGAACGTCCAGGTCGTCGTCCTCCAGCGCAGCGCCGACAACAAGTTCCTCCGGCTCGATGTGGACGACGCGGACGAACTTCGCGGTGGCTTCCCTCGCACCCGCGAGGAGCTGTTCTCGTACGCGGGCCTCATCCTCGGCAGCGTGGAAGCCAGCTTCTTTACGCACGATCAGCTGCAGATGATCGCGGAGTTCGTGAGCCAGCGTGGCGGCGGGCTGCTCGCCCTCGGGGGTCGCCACGCCTTTTCGGAAGGCGACTACGCGGGGACGCCGCTGGCGGACGTGCTGCCGGTTGTTCTGCGGCAGCGTCGCACGGATGCGGAGGCCTTCTTCGCCGAGGTGACCGTCGCTCCGACGCCGGCCGGTCGTACCCACCCCGTCCTCCGCCTGGGCGAGGACGAGGCCAGCTCGAGCGCGCGCTGGGACAGTCTGCCTCCGCTTTCGATCCGGAACCCGGTGCGCGATGTGAAGCCCGGCGCGGTCACCCTTCTTTCCGGCGGGAGCGAGGCGCTCCACGGGACCCAGGTCGTGCTGGCGTTCCAGCGCTACGGACGGGGCAAGGTGATCGCGTTCACGGTGCAGGATTCGTGGATGTGGCAGATGCACGCCGACGTTCCGCTCGAGGACATGACCCACGAGACGCTGTGGCGCCAGCTCCTGCGCTGGCTGGTGAGCGACGTTCCCGGCCGCATCTCCATCTCCGAGCCCGCCGATCGTGTGGTGCCTGGTGAGCGCGCGACGATTCGTGCCGAAGTCGAGGATGCCCGGCACCTGCGGGTGAACCACGCGCGAGTCCATGCCCGGATCGAGTCGCCTTCCGGCCAGCAGGTCGAAGTGCCGCTCGAGTGGACCGTGGCCCGGGATGGAGAGTACGAGACGACCTTCGTGCCGGAGGAGGAGGGACTGTACCGCATGCAGGTCGTCGCGCTGGTGGACGGCGTGCCCCTCGACTCGGCGACGACCTACACGCTGTCCGGCGAGCCGCGGTTGGAGCCGTTCGGCGCCCAGATGCACCGGCCACTGCTTGAGCGGGTCGCCGAGGAGACCGGGGGACGCTTCTACACTTCGGCGAGCGTCGCCGCGCTACCGGAAGAGATCATCTACACCGAGGCGGGGACGACGGTGATCGAAGAGGCCGAGCTGTGGGACATGCCGATCCTCTTCCTTCTCCTCGTGGGTATGGTGGGCGCGGAATGGCTGTTCCGCCGCGGGCGGGGCCTCAAGTGATCCGGGGTCGCGGGTGAGTGGCGCCGCCGCGGTCGCGCTTCTCGGACCGGGCCTGCTCCTCCAGGCGGCGGTCGGCCAGACGCACCTCCTCATCGTGGCCGGTCTCGGTGGTGAGCCGGCGTACGCCGACGAGTTCCGCGAATGGTCCGTGATGCTGGCCGACGCGGCCCGGACGACGTACGGCCTGCCGGCGGCCAACATCGTCCTGCTGAGCGAGGATCCGGCCCGGGATCCGACCCGCATCCGCGCCCGCTCGACACGGGAGAACGTGCTGCGCGAGCTGGCCGAGATCGGACGCGCCGCGAGGCCGAATGACCAGCTGGTGGTGGTGTTGATCGGACACGGCAGCGCCGGGTCGGAGGAGGCGAAGATCAATCTGCCGGGACCCGACCTGACGGCCGAGGAGTTCGCTCGGGCGCTCGAAGGCTTCGGCGGTGCCCGGGTCGTGTTCGTCAATACGGCCAGCGCCAGCGGTGGCTTCGTGCCCGTTCTGTCGGCGACAGACCGGGTGGTGATCACCGCCACCCGGTCGGGCCACGAGCGCAACCTGGCGCTGTTCGGACGGTTCTTCGCCGAAGCGTTCGCCGCCGACGGCGCCGACGCCGACAAGAACGGTGGTGTCTCGATGCTCGAGGCCTTTGTGTACGCCAACTCGGAGGTGTCGCGTTTCTACGAGACGGAGAACCGGTTGCAGAGCGAGCACGCGGTGCTCGATGACAACGGCGACGGCGAAGGAAGTCGCGCCCCCGGCCGGGGGACGCCGGATGGAGGGCTGGCGGCGGAGACGTATCTGAGCCCGGGACGTGCCGCGGCGGTCGCGGTGGCGAGCTCCGATCCGCGACTCGCGCCGCTGTACGAGGAGCGGAGCCGCATCGAGTCCGAGATCGACGCGCTGCGGGCCCGGAAGGACGCGCTCGAGACGGAAACGTACGATGCGCGCCTCGAGGAGCTCCTGGTCGAGCTGGCGCTCAATCGGCGGGCGATCCAGGCGGCGGAAAGCGCGGCGTCGGGGTCGCCATGAGGCCGAGACTTCGGTACCGCGCCGTAGCCCACGGGCGGCTCGCGCTGTCGGCGATCGCTTTCTTCCCGGCCACCCTCCCGCTCCACGCCCAGGACGTCGCCGGCGCGCGGACCGCGCTCCAGTCGGGCGATTACCGCAAGGCGATCGCCGCCTGGTCGCAGCTGGTCGCCGCGGGCGAAGACTACCCCGAGTCCACGCGCGCGCTGGTGGACGCGTACGCCGAGGTCGGACGCTACCGGGAGGCGGAAGCGACCGCCCGTGAGGCGATCGCGGCGCATCCGGGCTCACCGGAGGTCTGGAACCGACTGGGCGAGGTGCTGCAACGGCGCGGGGCGCTCGACTCGGCAGAGGACGCTTTCGCCCGCGCGATCGCCGGCGGGGCGTCCGACCGGCTCCAGGCCGAGCTCAACCTCGCGCTGGTCCGGCTCGCTCGGGGGGACCGGGAGGACGCGTTCGCGGGCTTCGACCGCTTCATCGACGTGTACAACCGCGGCGACGCGCGCACCTCGGCCCAGCTCACGGCGGTGGCGACGGCCGTCAGTCACCTCGGTGCCGAGAACCCCGACCTGTTCCAAGACGCGAAGCGCGCCTACGAGCAAGCGATCGCGGCAGACACGCTGGCCATCGCCCCGCGCATCCTCCTCGGCGACCTCTTCCTGGCCAAGTTCAACAGCCGGGACGCGAGCGAGCTGTTCGCGGAGGCGCTCGCCATCAATCCGCGGCATCCCGACGCGCTGCTCGGGATGGCCCGTCGCATGCACTTCGACAACTCCGGGGCCGCCTACGCCCTCGCCCGCCGCGGCTTGGAGACGAACCCGCACCACGTCCCGACGCGCGCCTTCCTTGCCCGGCTGTACCTGGACCAGGAGGACTTCGAGACAGCGGCCGTGCAGGCGGATAGCGCCCTGGCGGTCGATCCGACCTCGGTCGAGGCGCTCGCCATGCTCGGGGCGGCGCGCTACCTGCGCGGCGACAGCGCGGGCTTCCGGCACGCCCGCGACCGCGCTCTGGCCGTCAACCCCCGGGCCGCCGGCTTCTACACGACGGTGGCGGAGATCATGGTGCGCAACCGGCTGTACGCTCAGGCGGTCGAGCTGGCGCAGCAGGCGGTCGAGCTCGAGGCGCGCTCGTGGCGAGCGCTGGCGGTGCTCGGCACGAACCAGCTCCGGACCGGAGCCATGGCGGAGGGGCGCCGGAACCTCGAGACCTCCTTCGCCGGTGACCCGTACAACCTGTGGGTCAAGAACACTCTCGACCTGCTCGACACGCTGGAGGGGTTTCCCGAGACGCGCAGCGAGCGCTTTCGCTTCTACATCGACGGTCGCGAGTCGGAGCTGCTCACCCTTTACCTGGGCGAACTGGCCGAGGAAGCGTATGCCCGGCTTTCCGACCGCTACGACTACCGGCCCGCGACTCCGGTGCGCCTCGAGGTGTACGGGAGCCACGCCGACTTTTCCGTCCGCACGATGGGGCTCGCGGGGCTGGCGGCGCTGGGAGTGGCGTTCGGCAACGTGTTGGCGATGGATTCGCCCACCGCTCACGATCCCGGTCACTTCAGCTGGGGGTCGACCTTCTGGCACGAGCTCTCGCACACGATGACGCTGGGGGTCACCGGTCACCGCATCCCGCGCTGGTTCACCGAGGGGCTCGCCGTCTACGACGAGCGGCTCGCCCGCCCGGGGTGGGGGTACGAGCTGTCGCCCGGCTTCCTGCTTGCATTCAAGGCGGGGCGGCTGCTGCCGATCGAAGAGTTGAACGCGGGCTTCGTTCGGCCGACGTACCCCAACCAGGTGCTCTACTCGTACTATCAGGCCTCGCTGGTGTGCGAGATGATCGACACCGAGGAGGGATGGACGGCGATTCTCGCCATGCTCGATGGCTACCGGGAGGGACTCTCGACCGGTCAGCTGCTGCGGGAGGTGCTCGGGCAGAGTCCGTCGGCCTTCGACGCGGCCTTCGATGCCTTCCTGCGGCAGAAGTTCGCCACCGCTCTGCGGTCGCTGCCCGAGGTCGAGCCGGCCGCGGATGCCGAGTCTCCGCCCACCGTCTCGGCGGCGCTCGATCCGGCCGACACGACTGACTTCGGCTCCCAGCTGACGGCCGGGCGCGAGCGCTACGAGAACGGCGACTACACCGCCGCGGTGGCGTTCCTGGAGCGGGCCAAGCGACTGTTTCCCGAGTACGCCGGCGCGGGGTCCCCCTACTGGTACCTCGCCCAGAGCTACAGGGCGACCGGGCGCCCGCAGCTCGCCATCGCCGAGCTTCGACAGCTCACGGCGCGCAACGCGGCCGACTACGAGGCGAACCTGGAGCTCGCGCAGCTGCTCGAAGCGGCCGGTGATCCGGCGGGAGCCGCCGCCGCGCTCGAGCAGGCCATGTACGTGTATCCGCTGGAGCTGGCGGCGCACGAAACGCTGGCCGGGCTGTTCGCGCGGACCGGGGAGCACGACCGCGCCGTTCGAGAGCGCAGGGCTGTGCTCGCCCTGCGGCCGGTCGACCGCGCCGAGGCGCTCTACCAGCTGGCGCTGGCGTACTACGACGCCGGCGACCCGGCTGAGGCGCGCCGCGCGGTGCTGCGGGCGCTGGAGGATGCCCCGCACTTCGAGAAGGCGCAGGAGCTGTTGCTGAAACTGCACGACGGCGCGACGGACAGCGCGAGCGAAACAGGTATCGATCCGGCCGCGGCGGAGGGCGAAACATGAGCGCGACGATCCACCGCTCCCGGTTCTTGCGCCTCGCGGCACGGCGACCGCGGCCATGGTCGCGGCGGCTCCGCGCCGTCGCGGTGGCGGTTCCGGTGGCTCTGTGTCTCGCCACTCCGGTCGCCGCCCAGCAGTCGCCCCTGCGCCGCGGCTCTCGGGGGGGAGCCGGGGAGGCGGACTTCTTCTCCCGCTTCAACACGGAGTACGACGGCCGCTTCACCTTCGTCCGCCTCCGGTTCACGCCGCTGATGGACCGGTTCGGGGGCGGTCGCGATCTCAAGTGGGACCACGACTATCCCACCGCCGAGCGCAACTTCATGCGGATCCTCGACGAGGTCACGACCCTGTCTCCCTACATGGACGGGGGCAATATCCTGGCCATGGACGACCCGGAGCTGTTCAAGTACCCGGTCGCGTATCTGTGCGAGCCGGGCTTCTGGACGATGAGCGACGCGGAGGAGCACAACCTCCGCACCTGGCTCCTCAAGGGCGGGTTCCTGATCTTCGACGACTTCGCCGGTTGGCACTGGAGCAACTTCGAGATCCAGCTCCGCCGTCTGCTTCCCGGCGCCGTGCTGATGCCGCTCGACATCACGCACCCGATCTTCGACTCCTTTTTCCACATCGAGTCGCTGGACTTCGATCACCCGAACTACGACGTCAAAGCGCAGTTCTACGGCGTGTTCGAGGACAACGACCCCGATAGGCGTTTGATGGTGATCGTCAATTATAACAACGACATCGGTGACTACTGGGAGTGGTCCGACAGCGGCTACATCCCAATCGAGATTTCCAACGAGGCGTACAAGCTCGGGGTCAACTACGTGGTGTACGCCATGACGCATTGAGGCGAGGAGGAACCGTGCAGGAACCGAAACTGAAGACGCAGCCCGCCTCGTCGCCGGCCAGCGGCGACACGATTATGGCCGAGCGCCTGGCGGCGGCACGCGATCAGATCGTTCGCGAGCTGCGCCGCGTGATCGTCGGCCAGGACGAGGTGATCGAGCAGCTGCTCATATCGTTGTTCGTCGGCGGGAACAGCCTCATCGTCGGCGTCCCGGGCCTGGCGAAGACGCTGCTGGTCCAGACGTTGGCCGAGGTGCTCGACCTCCAGTTCTCCCGCATCCAGTTCACGCCCGATCTGATGCCCTCGGACATCACCGGCACCGACATCATCCAGGAGAATCCGGACACCGGCCGCCGCGAGATGGTGTTCATGCCCGGCCCCCTGTTCGGCAACATCGTGCTGGCCGACGAGATCAACCGGACTCCCCCCAAGACGCAGGCGGCACTGCTCGAGGCGATGCAGGAGCACCGGGTGACGGTGCAGGGGACGACGTACGCGCTGGAGGAGCCGTTCTTCGTGCTCGCCACCCAGAACCCGATCGAGCTCGACGGCACGTATCCGCTTCCGGAGGCGCAGCTCGATCGGTTCATGTTCGAGATCGTCATCGACTACCTGCCCGAAGAAGAGGAGCTCGAGGTGGTTCGGTCCACCACCTCCGTGCAGGACGCGCAGTTCGAGCACCGGGTGACCGGCGCCGACATTCTCGCATTTCAGACACTCGTGCGCCGCGTTCCGGCCTCCGAGCCGGTGGCCCGGTACGCGGTCGCCCTGGCGCGGGCGAGTCGGCCGGGCCGACCTGAGGCGCCCGAGTTCGTGAACCAGTACGTCGCCTTCGGCGCCAGCATCCGGGCGGCCCAGCACCTGGTGCTGGGAGGAAAGGCGCGGGCGCTCATGCACGGCCGCTTCCACGTCGACTTCGAAGACATCCGGTCCCTCGCGCCCCCGGTGTTCCGACACCGGATCCTGACCAACTTCCACGCCGAGTCCGAGCGCGTCACCCCGGATCACATCGTCGACCAGCTCCTCGCTTCGGTCGCCCGTCCGCGTTCCGGCATGTAGGCCGGCTCGCCGACGGCTGAACGAGGACTTCGTGACGATGCGCGCCAGCCTCGCCCGCAGCTATGCGCCGGATGCGAGCTTCATCGATCCGAAGGTGCTCGGGTCGATCGGCAATCTGGAGCTGCTGGCGCGCACCGTGGTGCAGGGGTTCCTCGGCGGCCTGCACCGCTCGCCGCATCTGGGCAGTTCGCTCGACTTCGCCGAGCACCGGCCGTACCTGCCGGGCGACGATGTTCGGCGGATCGACTGGCGTCTGTTCGCGCGCACCGATCGCTTCTACGTGAAGGAGTACGAAGCGGACACCAATACCAACTTCGTCGTCGTGCTCGACGTCTCGCGCTCGATGGACTACGGCTCGTCGGGGATTACCAAGCTCGATTACGCGCGCTTCCTGGCGGCCAGCCTCGCCTACCTGTCCGCCGGCCAGCGGGACCGGGTCGGTCTGGTCACGTTCGCGGACCAGGTCGTCGACTACGTGCGGCCCGGCCCGCGCCAGTTCGAGACCGTGCTGCGCACGATCGATCGGATCCGACCCGGTGGCCGCGGCGAGCTGGCCGGACCCCTCGGCCGCATCGCGGAGTCGTTCCGTCGCAGGAGCATCGTGCTGCTGATATCGGACCTGTACGAGGAGCCGGAGACGGCGGTGCGGGCGCTCAACTTCCTCCGCCAGCGCGGCAACGATCTCATTGTCTTCCAGGTGCTCGATCCGGCCGAGATCCAGTTTCCGTTCGACGAGGCCTGCAACCTTGAGGATCTGGAGAGTGGAGAGTCGATGCCGGTGGTCCCCGATCAGCTGCGGGAGCAGTACTGCGAGCTCGTCCGCGAGCACACCGGCAGGCTGGCGCAACTGACCGGCGAGCAGCGCATCGACTACGCGCTGTTCGACACCGCGCAACCGCTCGACCATGCCCTGTTCCGCTACCTGTCGGGTCGCGAGCGTCGCGGTCGCCACAGCTCGCGCTACGCGGACAGCCGGGTGCGCTGATGGGCGTGTCACTGCTCGTTCCCGCGTTTCTGGCCGGGCTCGCGGCCCTCGCCATCCCGATCTACATCCACCTCACCCATCGGGAACGGCGCCAGGTACTGAACTTCCCTTCCCTCATGTTTCTCACCCGCATCCCGCACCGTTCGATTCGGCGGCAGAAGCTCCGCAACCTGCTTCTGTTCACGCTCCGCGCGGCGGCGGTCATCCTGTTGGTGATGGCATTCTCCCGGCCGTTTCTGGAACGGGCCGACCTCGGGAGCCACGCGCTGCTGAGCGCCAGGGAGGTCGTGATGCTGATCGATCAGTCCTACAGCATGGGATACGGCGATCGGTGGGCGCGCGCCCGCGAGGCGGCACACGACGTGGTTCGCGGACTCGGCCCGGAGGATCGTTTGACGCTCGCCTTCTTCGACGACCACGCCCGCGCTGCCACCACGAGCACCGGAGACGGCACCCTCCTGCACGCCGCCATCGACGATGCCGAGCCGGGTGCGCGGGGCACCCGCTACGCGCCGGCCCTGCGGCTGGCCCGCAGCACACTCGAGCGGACGCGGCTGCCGCGGCGCGAGGTGGTCCTCATCTCGGACTATCAGCGGGTCGGATGGGAGGACCGCGAGTCCGTACAACTTCCGGAGGGGACCGACCTCACCGTGGTGCCGGTCGCCGATCCGGAGTCGGACAACGTGGTCGTGAGCGGGGTGTCGGTGCACCGGGATATGGTCGAGGGCCGCGAGCGCGTGATCGTCGCCGCGCGCGTCGCGCACCGCGGGCCGCGGGCGCCGGACGCGCTGGCGGCCACTCTCGAGCTGGATGGGCAATTGGTGGCGACCGCGACCGCGACCCTGGAGGCGAACGCATCGACACTGGTGGCCTTCGATCCGGTCCTGCTGCCCGAGGGCACTTCGCGCGCCCGCGTTCGTGTCGGCTCCGACGCGCTGGAGGCCGACAACGCGGTTCACTTCATGCTGGAGTCCGGCCAGGGGCTGTCCGCGCTGGTGGTGGAGTCCGAGCGCGGGCGCAGCGACCGCAGCCTGTTCGTGCGCCGCGCGCTGGCCGCCAGCGACCGACCGCCGATCTCCGTCGACGTGGAACGCGGGGCAACGCTCCCGGCGGCGGAGCTGGAGGGCCGCAGCCTCATCATCCTCAACGACGCCCCGGTTACCGAGCCGGCGGTGGCGCGCGCCCTGCAAGCCTTCGTGGAAGGCGGTGGCGGCCTGCTGGTCGCCCTCGGAGCGGCAGCGCACCCGGATGCGTGGAGCTCCGAGGCCGTCGCGCTGTTGCCGGCCGTGCCGGGCGTCGTGGTCGACAGCCGGCGAGGGGCGCGGCTCGCCTCCCTCGATCACACCCACCCCGCCTTCGAGCTGTTCCGGTCTCCGCGCAGCGGCGACTTCTCCGCCGCCCGCTTCTTCCGCTACCGGGCGGTGGAGGCCGATACGGCTGCCGAAGTGCTGGCGCGCTTCGACGACGGCAGCCCGGCGCTGCTCGAGCGGCGATGGGGCGACGGTGTGGTCCTGCTGTGGACTTCGACTCTCGACCGCTTCTGGAACGACTTCGCCGTGCAGCCCGTGTACGTCCCGTTCCTGCATCAGATCGCGCGCTACGCGGCGGGATTCGGCGAGGAGGAGCTGTGGTTCACGGTCGGGCGAACGCTCGACCTGTCCGAGCGTCCGGAGCTCGCCGGCACGGAGGAGACGGCCGGGAACGACCTGACCTACGTGGCGGTCGGGCCGAGCGGAGCCCGCAGCGTCCACGCGCTGGACAGCGCGGATCGTTTTCTGGAGTTCGGCGAGCCGGGCTTCTACGAGGTGAGGGAGGTCGATCGTGCGGATGCGACACGGCTGGTGGTGGCGGTCAATCTGGACATCACGGAGTCCGACCTCACCGGCCTCGACCCGGAGGAGCTGCGGATCGTCGCCCTGGCCGGAGCGGCCGAGACGGGCACGGAGACCGCCGCGGCCGCCGTGTCGATGGAAGACCGGGAACGCCGGCAGAGCCTGTGGTGGTACATCATCGTGGCCGTCGGACTGATTCTCGTCGCCGAGACGTTCGTCTCCAATCGGCTCTCGCGCGCGGTGGCGGCGTGAGAGCTCGCGCAGTGATGGCCCGAGGGAAGGAGGAGTTAGCAGGGTGAGAGGCGAGACACGAGCTCCGGACCACGGGCGTCTGCTGCACACGATTCGAGCCGTCCGTCGGCGCTGGCGGCTCAAGCGTGCGTTGCGGGGAGGCGCGATCGTGCTGGCCCTCGGGCTGGCCGCCTTCCTCGTTTCCGCGTGGGCGATCGACCACTTCCGGTTCGACCCGACCGCCGTCCTCGTCTCGCGCGCGCTGACCTACACGGTGGTGGCGGCCGCGCTGGTGCAGTTTCTGATTCGCCCGCTGCTGGTCCGGGTGTCCGATGAACGGGTGGCTCTCTATCTGGAGGAGAGCGAACCGTCGCTGCAGGCGGCGGTAGTGAGCGGGGTCGAGCTCGGACGCAGCGGGGACGCGATCTCACCCGACCTCGCCCGGCGGGTGATCGAGACGGCGCTCGAGCGCTGTCGGGCGGTGGAATACGGTCGCCGCATCGAGCGTCGCAGCGTGACCCGCTCTTCCGGCGTGCTGGCCGGGCTGGCGACGGCGGGCCTGGCACTGGTGCTGTTCGAGCCCGCCTTCCTCGTCAACAGCGCGGCGGTCATCCTGTCCCCGTGGCGCGGCGCCGACGACGCCAACCCGTACCGCATCGACGTCACCCCCGGCGACGCCGATCTGGCGCGGGGCGCGGATCAGCGCGTGTCCGCCCGGCTGGTCGGCTTCGAGTCGGATCAGGTCGAGATCGTGGTGCGGCGGGGCGAGGCCGCCGAGTGGGAGCGATGGGCGATGAGCGCCGATCCGGAGAGCGGCGAGTTTCTGTTCCTCCTCTTCGACCTCAACGAGCGCACCGATTACTTCGTCGAATCGAGCGGAGTGCGCTCGCCGGTCCATCGGATCGAGGTGTCGGACCTGCCCTACGTCGAGCGCATCGACCTCGAGTACCGTTACCCGGAGTACACGGGGCTCGAGCCGGACGTGATCGAAGATGGCGGTGACATCGTCGCCCTGCGCGGCACCGAGGTGCAGCTCGCGATCACTCCCACCATGGAGAGCCCCTCGGGACGACTGGTGGTCGAAGGCGAGGACCCGGTTTCGCTGCGGCCAGAGGCGGGAGGCGGGTTTTCCGTCACCCTGACGGTCGAGCGGGAGGCCTTCTACACCATCGAGCTCGAGGCGTGGAACGGCCGCCTGGTGGAAGCCTCGCCGGAGTACGCCATCACCGTACTCCGTGACCAGGCGCCCGCCGTTCGGTTCTCGCGCCCCGGGAGCGACGCCCGCGCCACATCGATCGAGGAGTTCTTTGCCGAGGTCGAAGCGGAAGACGACTACGGGGTGCGCTCGGTGGAGCTGGTATTCGCGGTCAACGGCGGGGAAGAGGAAACGGTGAGCCTGTATCGCGGCGGCCGCCAGCAGGTCACCGCGGGCCACACCTTTTTCCTCGAAGAGTACGGTCTCGTCCCGGGCGATTTCATCTCGTATTACGCGCGGGCGCGCGACACCGATCAGGTGGACGGCCCGCACACGACCACGACCGACATCTACTTTCTCGAGATCCGTCCCTTCGACCAGGAGTACCGGCAAGCGGAACAGTCGGCTGTGCCCGGCGGCGGAGGCCAGAGCCCGGAGAGCGCCCTGTCCGAGCGGCAGCGCGAGATCGTGGCCGCCACCTTCAAGCTGATTCGCGACCGGCGGGAGTACACGAACAAGGAGTTCGAGGAGAACGTCAACACGGTCGAGCTGGCCCAGGCTCGGCTGCGCGAGCAGGTGGAGGCGCTGTTGCAGCGGCTCCGGAACCGGGGCGCCTCGATGGACAGCGGCTTCGTCCTCATCG
Source organism: uncultured Gemmatimonadota bacterium (assembly GCA_964550085.1). Lineage (GTDB taxonomy): Bacteria > Gemmatimonadota > Gemmatimonadetes > Palauibacterales > Palauibacteraceae > JBFILW01. Next base: position 8,218 of record CAZJXR010000042.1, on the reverse strand, counting down.
CCGAGGCGCTTCCGATCGCCATCGAGGAGATGCGGGCGGCCGAGGAGCAGCTCGACGACCGCCAGCCGGACACGGCGCTGGTTCCCGAGCAGCGCGCGTTGCAGCAGCTGCTGCGGGCCGAAGCGGCGTTTCGGGAGGTACAGGTGGCCTTCAACCAGGGGGGCGGCGGGGGAGGAGGCCCGGGTCCGAATGCGGAGGATCTGGCCGACCTGTTCGAGCTCGAGCTCGACAAGCTGCGCAACCAGTACGAGGCGGTCCAGCGCGGGCGCGAGGAGCAGGCGCGCGCCGAGGTGGACGAGCTCACGCAGCGCCTTCAGGAGCTGGCTCGCCGCCAGCAGCAGATGAACGAGCGCATGCGGCGGCAACTCGGCAACCCCGGAGCCCAGGCAGGCGGCAGCGCTCAGGCGCAGCTGATCGAGGAGACGGAGCAGCTGGCCCGCCGGCTCGAGCGGCTGGCGCGCGAGCGCTCCTCTCCAGACCTGCAGCGTACGGCCCGCCAGCTCCAGGAGGCGGCCGACGCCATGCGGCGCTCGTCGGAGGGCAGTGCCGAGCGCGGCTTGGCGAGCGGGATTTCGGCGCTCGATCGGCTTCAGGAAGCCCGTCGGCTGATCGAGGAGGACCGGTCGGATCAGCTCGAGGGCTCTGTCCAGACCGTGCTCGATCAGGTACGCCGGTTGCGACAGCAGGAGGAGCGGCTGGTCGAGGACGTGGACGAAGCGGTCGCAGAGCGTGACCGATCCGAGGCCATGAATCGCGTGCTGGAGCGCAAGGCGGCCATGTCCGCCGAGGTCGGCGAGCTGGAGCAGGAGCTCGACCGGCTCGCCAATCAGGCCCGAGCGGGCGAAGAGAGGGACGCCTCCCGCGGGCTGCGTGCGGCCGCTCAGTCGATCCGCCAGAACCGCCTGGAGGAAAAGATCCGCTACTCGATGGGAGTGGTACAGTCCGGCGAACCCGAGTACGCCCGCTCCTTCGAGCAGGAGATCGCTTCGAACATCGAGGAGCTCGAGAGGCGAGTCGAGGAAGCGGCGGGCGCAATGCGGGGCGAACAGGAAGAGGAGCTCGCCAGGAGCCTCGACAGGGCGCAGGACCTCGTGCGCGGGCTGGAGTCCCTCCAGGACCGCATCGACGAGCGCGCGTCGGGGCGGCGTCTCGACCCGCGCGCCGGTGCGGGCGCGGCGACCGAGCAGGGCGAAGCGAGCGCGCAGGGTGCGGGACAGCCGGGAGAGGCGACAGCGGAAGGCGGAGCCGGGCAGGACGGCGAGGGGGAGGGGCCCGGCGCGGCCGGCGCGCAGGGTGAAAGACAACAGGGCGGGATGATCGGCGGCCCGAGCGACGGGCGAGGCGGACCGGTCCGCGGGCTGGAGGCGGAGGACGTCCGTCAGTTCCGCCGCGAGTTCGCGGAGCGTCGCGGCGAGGCGGAGGCGCTCCGGCAGGAGCTGGCCCGACAGGGGGTGGACGTGTCAGCGCTGGCCGAGGTGATCGCCGGGATGAGGGCGCTGGACGATGCGCGCGTGTACGGCGACCTGGCCGAGATCGAGCGCCTCCAGGCGACCGTGATTCGGGGGCTCAAGGAGTTCGAGTACGCGCTCCGACGCGAGCTCGATGCGGACGAGGAGCGGCTGTTCCTGTCGGGAAGCGACCAGGTGCCAGAGGGTTACCGCGAGATGGTGGAGAAGTACTACCGGTCGCTGGCCGAGAGCCGATGAGCGCCGCGCGAGAATAAGAAAACGCCCGGCGGCAATCCCCGCCGGGCGCTTCCGCGGTCGGGAGGGACGAGCCTCGGCCCGGCTCGTTCCTCCTCCGTCCCGCTGTCGGCTCGACTACGGTGTCAGCGCCTCCCGCTTGCGGAGGAAGAAGACGCCCTCCCGTCCGCTCGTCACCACGATCGTGCCGCTCTCGAAGAAGGGGTAGTTGCTCCACGAGCCGTTGAAGCCCGGGCTCTCGTCGTACGGCACGGTGTCGAAGAAGGCGACCTCCTTCGGGTTCTCCGGATCCCTGATATCGAGGATCCGCAGCCCGCTCACGTAGTTCGACTGGTAGGCGTAGTCGCCCTTGACGTAGAGGTTGTGGTCGCTGGTGAACGTCGGGCCGATGTACTCCTTGACGAGCACCGGGTCGTCCAGGTCCTCGATGTCCCAGATAATGGTCCGGGTGCCGGTCAGGCCGAACTCGGGGTTGAACTCGTCGCCCTCGTCATCGAGCAGGAAGTAGCGGTGGTCCTCGGTGATCCAGCCCTGGTGCGCGTAGCCCACGTTCGGGTAGTTGGCCACCGAGATGGCGACCGGGTTCTTCTTGTCGCTCACGTCGGCGATGCTGAGCGCCGTCTCGTTCGAACCGAAGCAGATCTCGCGGCCGGCGTAATCTGAGTCCGGTCCCCGGTAGTTGACGCACATCGCGTCGTGAGAGTAGCCGGTCCGCTGGTTGCCGGTGGTGATGTCCGCGAAGCAGCCCGCGAAGGTGGGCTGATCGGGAGTGCGGATGTCGATCATGTGCAGACCGCCCCCACACGTTTCGCCGCCTCCGTTGCTGCCCACGCTGTACGCGAAGCCCGACTCCTCATTGATCACGATGTTGTGCGCGCTGAAGATCCCATCGTAGTGCGCCGTCTCCTCGAAGGTGACCGGCGCGTTCCGGACGTTCCGCAGCTGAGTGAGATCGAAGATCTGCACCCCGTGCGCGCCGGCCCCGTCCGATACGATGAAGGCGTGGTCCTTGTACACCTTGATGTCCCGCCACGTGCTCCCCGGCGATCCCTCCGTCCTCGGCAGAATCCCAAGCGCGACGGGGTTGGCCGGGTCGCTGATGTCGATGAACGAGGTGGCGTGGGACATGCCGACCAGGGCGTACTCTCTGCCGGTCTGCGGATCCGTCCACCCCCACACGTCGTTGGTGCGGACCCCGCGTCCGCCGCCGATCTCGGTCACCGGCAGGAAAGAAAGCAGGTCGACGTCACGGCATGCAAAGCTGCCCGCCTCGCCGTCGGTGCAGTCGACCTTGCCGCCGACCACCGCGCCGTACGCGGCCCCCGGCTTGCTGTAGATCTTGGCGCTCTGGTTCCAGTCCGAGCCCCGCTCCAGCACCACCACGGTGCCGGCTCCGTAGTCGTCGCCCAGCAGGCCGACCAGCGCCAGGTTGCCGCGCACGGCGATCGACTCGGCGAACCGCTCACCACCCTCCGGCTCCGCTGCCGCCAGGGTGGTCACGCCGGTGATCATCCCCTCGCCATCCCGGCTGAACCGATAGATCCGGCCCTCCTGACCGTGTGCCGAGCGCGCCCCGACCCACACCTCGTTGCCGGTGAGCGCGAGCGACGAGCCGAACCACCCGAAGCGGGGTCCGTCGAAGGGCTGGAGCTGATCGCCCTGCTCCCACTCGCTCGACTCCTCGTCCAGCGAGAAGCGGTACACGGTGCCGGTGAACTGGTTGCCGCCCGGCGCGCCGACCAGGATGTCCTCCCCGTCGAACGCGACCGCCCAGCCGAAGAAAGAGTTCTCGCTCAGCCCCTCGATGCTCAGCTTCGCGGTCTGCGTCCAGTTCCCGGAAGCGTCACGCTCGAACACGTAGGCCGCTCCGGCGTCATCCACCACGTTCTCGTCCTGACCAGCGGCTTCCCCGCCTTCCTCCTCTGCTTCCGCCTCGTCGCCTTCGTCAACCGCCATTTCCTCAGCCTCTGCCTCGGGTCGGGCATCGTGGAACGGGGCGCCGATGACGATGCGCTCACCACGGATGTCCATTGCGCCGCCGAAGGCGTCTCCCTCGCCGGTGTCGCTGCCGACCAAAGTGCCGTCCTCCGACCAGTTGCCGGACGCGTCGCGGCGGAACACCCACACCCCACCGCCTGGCTCGTGCCCCCAGGCGGCCGAGGCGGCGAGGTCACCCGAGATGACGGTCACCTTACCGAGCGCATCGCCCTGTTCGACGTCGGCGGGCTGGAACCTCGTCATCTGGCGCCACTCGCCGGCGGCGTCTTTCTGGAACAGATACACGGCCCCGGTGCTGGAATCAGCGACCGTGGAGCCGATGAACATCGTGTTGCCCTGGAGCGCGATCGAGCGCCCGAAGTAGTTGCCGTTCTCGGCTCCGGTCGGCGCCAGCCGCGCGTGCTCCACCCAGTCGGCCTGCGGGCCGCGCCGATATACGTACACGAAGCCCGACGTGAGGTCGTTGAGCGGTTCTCCGACAATCAACTCTTCGTCGCCGATCGCGAGCGCGTAGCCGTACGCCTGGGCAAAGGCGTCGCCAGCGCCCCCGAGCATCACGGCGGCGGAAAGCAAGAGACTGTACAGCGTCTTCATGTTCACCTCGATGCGGTGGGAGTCCAACGGCTGCCGTCGAAGGGTATGACACTTGATGTGCGGGAAGGGTTGACCCGGCGTCGGGCCGTGTCAGCGCGGCGGCAACAGTGTCAGAAGCCGGGCCGGAGGACCCAGAGGCCGCGGTTGATGTCGGACAGGTAGATCCGACCGTTGTGAAGCTGCGGCGCCCAGGTGCGGGTCTCGCCGGACGAGGCGAGCCCGAACGCCGACTTGCCCGGGTCGGGGATGCCCGGGTCGACGGCGGGCACTCCGAGCGGAGACGCGATCCGGCCACTGGTGCCGCCATACGTCGTGCGGGCGATCTCCCGGTCCTGCCGCGCCAGCTCGCCCAGCAGCTCGCCGCTCACATCGAGCGCGATGAGCCCCTCGCCGTACCAGGCCATGTACAGGATCGCCTCGGCCTCGTCGAGCCAGAAGTTGTGGGGCGTCCACGACTCGATGTAGAAGCTGGCGACCTCGCGCGGGTTGGACATGTCGCTCACGTCGACCACGTGCATGGCGCCCGGCGGTGCGCCCGAGTCGACTTCCTCGCCGACGAACACGTAGCCTGCCTCCGGCCAATACCAGGCGTTGTGGGTATTGCCACCGGCGGTGAGCACGCGCCCCAGCTCCACCGGATTCGCCGGCGAGCCGCCCGCCATCCCGTTTCCGACGTCGAGGATGACCAGGCCGGCGTCCCAATGCGACAGGAAGGCGAGCCCGTCCCGCACGTACACGTCGTGCAGGAAGCTGCTCCCGGCATAGAAGCGCCCGAGCTCCATCGGATGGGCGGGATCCGAGATGTCGAGGATCTGGAGCCCGGTCCCGAAACCGTCGCGTACCACGTACAGGAGGTCGCCGTCGATCCACACATTGTGCACGCCCTCGGCGAGGTTGTCCGTGTAGCGGGTGATCACCCGAGGATGACGCGGATCCGTGGTGTCGAGCAGGGTGATTCCGTTCAGCCCGTCGTCGGAGATCTCATGCGTGATGACGGCGAGCTGTCCGTCCGCCCGGATCTTGACGTCGTTCACGGTGCGCGCCTCGACGATGACCGAGTCGATCCGGGTCGGATTGGGGGGTTGGCTGATGTCCCAGACGTACAGGCGGTCCCCGAACAGCTGCTTGCCGTCGACCGTTACCCAACGCCAGGTGCCGGTGTAGGCGACGTTGCCGTGCACCCAGATGTCGGAAGCGAGCCGCGGTCCCGCGTCGGCGCTTCCCACCATGCGGAACTGTCCCTCGAGTCCGTTGCGCGGCCGGATGGTGATGTCGAGCGAGTCGAGCAGGGCGGACGCGGTGGCGAACAGGCGGGCGGGGCCGGGCTCATAGCCGACGAAGCGTCCCTGCGGGGTGACGAACCCGGCCGTGGGGGGAACCACGTACCAGGTCAGGGTCGTATCGGGTACCGGATTCCCCTGCCCGTCCAACGTCTCGGCCGTGAAGCGGGCCACCTCGCCCTGGCTCGGGTTGTTCGGTCCCGAGACAATGGCCAGGGACTCGGTGAGCGAGCCGGCGGTCGGCACCGCCAGCGGCCGCAGCGCCAGCGACAGCTCCACGGCGCCGAGCACGGTCGAGTCGACCCGCGCCCCGAGCGCCACCCGATAGTCGCCGGCCGGCAATGCAGCCGCATCCACGGAGATGTCGACCGCGACCTGCTCGCCGGGGTTCAGGGTGGCGATTTCCGCCGGGACGACGGTCAGCCGTCGCGCCGCTCCCGGCGTCGCTCCCTCCGCGTCGGTCGCCTCGAGGGCGATCGGGCCGACGGCCCGGGCCCCCTCGTTCCGGAGCTCGACACGGGCGCCGCTCTCGGGATCGAGCTCGAGCGACGCGGGGGAGAAGGTCAGGCGATCCGGCCCGGACGAGAGGGCGTCGGGTGCGGTCACGCCGTCGTCGCAGGCAGCGGTCGCGCCGGCGAGGATGGCGAGCAGCAATGCAGCGATGCGGGACGAGGGCTTCAATGCGACCTCCCGATACAGCGCGGGAGCGCGTCCGGACCGAGATCCGGGCGTGCGCGACCCGTCCTTCCTACATTAATACGGCTGGAACGGTTCCGCCGGCGGCATGCCGCCCGAAACGGCAGGAGTCCCTCGATGCGACCCGTGACTGGAAAAGCGATCGTCGTCGCCGTCGCGCTCGCCATCGCTTGCGGGGACTCCACCACCTCGCCGGCCGGCTCCGGTCGGGCTCTCGAGTTCGATCCGCTCACCCTCGACTTCGGTGAAGCACGCGTCGGCACCATCGAGCTCCGCAACAACGGTGAGCGGGCGATCGGACCGATCGACATCGAGGCCAGCGCCGTTCGCACGCCGCAGGGCGTGGATGCGCCGGGCACGCGGGTTTCCGCTTCGCCGGCCGATATCCCGACCTTGAATCCGGGCACGAGCAAGATCATTACCCTGACCGTAGAACCGGCGGCCGACATCAACCACGGAGACTACGAGGCGACGGTGCGAGCCAAGCGGGGTCCCGAGGTGCTCGCCTTCCTCGGCGTGCGCTTTCGGGTGCCGGTCCCGCAACCGATCGGCTCCAGTCCGGTCGCCTCGATCGAGGTGGACGGGCCGGGCGCTCCTCGTCAGGGCGACCTCGTGGCGTACAGCGCGACGGTTCGCGACACGACAGGTGCCCGGCTCGGCGAAGCGATCGTCGCCTGGTCCGTCGTTCCGGAGGTGGCCGCCCTCATGACCGCGGACGGCCGGTTCGTCGGCTATGAGCCCGGCCCCGCCTCGGTAGTGGCGAGCTCCGGGGGGCGCACCGACACGCTGCCCGTGACGATCCGGCGCCGCAACGGGCCGAGCGGCACGTTCCAGGTCATGGCGCACGGTGCCGTGCCCGGGCGTTTCACCTCCGACCTGTGGGCGCACGGCGACGCGCTCTACACCGGAACCTGGCGAGGTCAGAACTTTCAGGGTCTCGTCCCGCCCGGGAACGTGCTCCTCGTGTGGGACATCCGCGACCGCGACCGACCCGTGCTCACCGATTCGGTGATCGTCGACGCATGGACGGTCAACGACGTAAAGATCAGCCCGGACGGAACCGTGGCCGTGATCACGCACGAGTGGTCGGTCGACAACCGAAACGGAATCACACTGCTGGATCTTAGCGATCCGCATCACCCGACTATCATCTCCCGGCTCACCGACCAGCTTATCGGCGGAGTCCACAACGTGTGGGCCGCCGGACGCTACATCTACGCCGCGGACAGCCGCACCCCGGCGCTGCGCGTGATCGACGCGGCCGATCCGGCCAACCCGGTCGTGATCGCCAACGTCGACTTCGGCGGCAACCTGCTGCACGACGTCTACGTGCGGGACGGCCTCGCCTTCATCTCCGGCTGGCGGGCGGGACTCATCATCGTCGACGTGGGGAACGGCATCGTCGGCGGCTCGCCGCACAACCCGGTCGAGGTCAGCCGGCTGGACATCCCCGGTTACGTGGTGCACAACGCCTGGTACTGGCCGGCGACCGGATACGTGTTCGTGGGTGATGAGCTCGGCCTGCCCGGCACCATGCGGGTGATCGACGCCAGCGATCTGGTCAATCCGGTCGAGGTGGCGAGTCTGGTGATCGCGGGGGCGGCGCCGCACAACTTCTGGCTCGACGAGTCGGAAGCCACCCTGTACCTGGCCTGGTACGATGCGGGACTCCGGGCGCTCGACGTGAGCGGCGAGCTGTTGGGCGCGCTCCACCGGCAGGGACGCGAGATCGCGAACATCCAGTACGGGGGCGGCAGCCAGTGCATCTTCGGCCAGTCGACCGCCACCTGTACGTGGGCGCCGCAGCTGCACAAGAACCGCATCTACGTCTCGGACTTCGACACCGGGCTCGGGGTCCTGCGTCGAAACTGGTAGGTCCGGGCCATGACCGACCTCTGGCCCGCCCCGCGGACTGCGCCTGCATGACCGATCGACGCCACGTGCTGG
>CAZJXR010000041.1:0-23837 GCA_964550085.1 uncultured Gemmatimonadota bacterium | reverse complement strand
CGAGTCCGGAGCTGAAGAAGTACTGAAGCACCGGGTGCACGCCGGCGCCTTCGAGCGCCACGTACACCTGCAGGTGGTGTCCGGGGTACGTCTCGTGGAAGGTGGTGGCCTCGAAGCCGCCGCCGCGGCTCAGCATGCGAGGCTCGTGGGTGCCGAACTCGTACGTGCCGGGCCGGCTGCCGTCAGGCGATCCGGCGGAATAGAAACCGCCGCCCGTCCGCTGCATGTAGTCCGGATACGGCTTGAGGACGACTTGTGCCCGCGGAACGACCCCGAACCAGTCGGGGACGGCAGCCTTCGCCCGGTCCACAGCCGTCTGCGCGAACGCGACGATCGCCTCCGAGGTCTCGAAGCTGTACCGGGGGTCGGAGCGGACGAGCTCGAGGAGTTCCTGCGTGTCCTGGGTGCCGAAGCTCCGCCGCCCGATCTCCCGCATCTCGGTCTGGATGCGCTCCATCTGGGCGAGACCCGTCTGTTGAATCTCCTCCGGCGTCAGCCCAAGCGTAACGTGGAAACGCACCGATGCCAGGTAGCAGTCGAGTCCGCCCGGGTCCGAGATCACCCCGATCTCCTCCCGCGCCACCGGCAGGTATTCCTCCACCAGGTAGTCGCGGTAGCGACCGACCGCGGGCACGATCTCGTCGACAATGACCGCGCGCAGCGCCTCGCCGAACTCCGCATCCCTATCCCGTCCCGCCGGGTCGAAGTAGGGAGTCTCCTCCGGTGCAACGGCCAGCAGCGCATCGACCTGGTCGATCACCGCTTCCACGTTCGAGCGAGGGGCGGTGAACCCCTCCTCCACACCGAGGCGGAGGTTGCCGATCTCCGTGTCGATGTAGCGCGGGAGGCCCCGCGCTCGAGCGAGCGCATCGCGCCTCGCGTCGTCGGTCCCGACCGGTTGCTGGGCGAATACGGCGGGAAGAAAGTTCTGCCACCCCGTCCAAGTGGGGCTCACGTTCCACAGCTCGGTGCGGCAGGTTCGCCGCGCGACGGACGCGTCGAGTCGCTCGAGGCTGAAGGCGTAGGGCACCGCCGCCTCGCTCTCCTCGAGGTCCGCCGGATCGAGCGCTCGCAGCCGGGCGAGCCACGCGTCCTCCCGCGCCCGCCACGCGTCCATGGCCTCGGAGCTGCGGTCGCCGAGCCGGTCGAGTGCGGCCGGATAGCCCGTCTCGTACGCCTCCTCCGGGAACTGGGCGTAATACCCGTCGACGTACTCGCCGGCGACGGCGAGCGCTTCCGAGATGGCCGCGTCTCGCGCCGCAACCTCGTCGCCTCCGCTGTCGGCGCCGCCGCAGCCAGAGGTCGAGGCGAGGATCAGAGCGAGGGCACGGCGGCGACAACTCGCACGGATCGTTCGTGTGAGCCCGGATTCGCGTCGTGTCGTTGGGAGGAGTTCCATAGCCCGCTTCCCGTTCTCCGGGGACGGCGCTCGCACAGCAAAGGGGCCACACCCGCCCAGGCGGCGCGCCAAAAACGAGACGGGCCGCTCCGGGTGGGAACGACCCGTCCGTGTGTTCAGCCTGGTCGTCTCGTCAGCGGCCGACCAACAGCTGCCGACCGTCAGCCAACCGTCCGGACGTTCTCCGCGGCCGGGCCCTTCTGACCTTCGACCATGTCGAACTCGACGACATCTCCCTCTTTCAGAGTCCTGAAACCCTCGGATTGAATCGCCGTGTGGTGGACGAAACAGTCCTTCCCGCCGCCCTCGAGCGTGATGAAGCCGAAGCCCTTCTCATCGCTGAACCACTTCACCGTGCCTCTGGTACGCATTCAACCTGCTCCTGTTGTTCGGCCAACGTCGGAGTCCGGAAGAATCCGTACCTCGCGACAGTTTGACACTCGCGCGACTCCCCCGCGCCGGGACCGCGGTCCACGACCGCGGCGGTAACCAAAAGAAAAGGGCGACCTGATCAAACAGGTCCCCCTGAGAAAATCGGTGCGCTCAAGACTCGTAAGGTACGCTATCCCCGTGGCGTGATGGCCGAGAATATCGCATCGGCGGGGCGGCTCGTCAACCGCAGCTCCGGTGGGCGCGGCGGTCTGCGCTTCCCGGCGGCAGCCGACCAGCGAATCGGACCACCGGGGCTGATTCACCCGCCGCGCAGCGTTGAGGGAGTGAAGGCGGAATCCAGACTATTGGAGGAAGAAGTACGTCACGTACGCCCGCAACTGCGGCGTGCTGCGGTAGACGTCCGGAAAATCGCGGTAGTAGCTGTTCCGCAAGGTCAGGAAGCCGGTCGCGCCGAGACCGAATTTCTTCGAGATCGGGACGGTTCCTCTCGCGCCCAGAAACTGGATCACCACGTTCCCGGCCGCGCCGTTCAGCGTATGCTGCCAGAAGAGCAGATACTCGAGCCCGATGAGCTCGCGGCCCTCGTTGTAGAGCACCCCTCGGGTGCGCAGCCCGGCGCCGCTCCCGAAGTCGTAGTCCCGGCGCGTGAAGTCGGCGAACTCGGAATTGATCCCCCACAGGAGGAGCGCCGCCGGCTCGATCTTGGTGACCAGGTTCCAGTCATCCGACAGGCCCCAGCGCGAGAGGAAGACGGCGGCCAGGCTCGAGCCGCCCGTCTCCAGCGTCTCGTTGTTCACGTAGTCGAAGTGCTGTGCAAGATAGAAGACGTGCTTGGCTTTGGGAGACTCTTTGAGCTCGGTGCCCACCAGGCTTCCTTCGATCTGGAGCCGGCCCAGCCTCGTCTTCTCGTCGTTGCCGTTGACTTGAAAGGCGAGCTGAAAGGCGTCGAAGGGCTTCTGGGTCACCTCGAACGCATCCCCGTATCGGTAATCGAACGCGAAATAGCCTCCGAGCTGCGCATCCGTCGTGCCCTCCGCACCCACCCACCGCACCCCGAGCGACATGTCGCCGATGTTCGCGCTCGGGAAGCGGTCGGGCGGGTTGGCGCCGACCTTGGTCCACTCGCCCCGGAACAGTCGGCTTCCGCCGCCCATCGGGTTGAGCAGAAAGCCGCCGAGCTCGCGCAGCGTGCGCCCGAACCCGGTGGCCGAGTTGTCCCACACCAGCCTCGAGACGCGGTTCATGGTTTCGCCGATCGCGATTCCGCCGACCGCGGTGGCGATCCAGTCGTTGATGGCGGGGCGGTTGGCCTCTCCGAATGTCTCCCACAGGAAGCTTCCACCCCACGCGAAGGCCGCCGACTGCCAGAAGTTGTAGCCGTTCGAGCGCGCCGAGTTGAAGTAGGTGTTTCCGTGATACGGGTGGGCGAACATGTTCGTCTTGAAGTTGTCCCCATCCCACTCGAAGCCCTGCACGATGTTCCGTTTCCACGAATCCCAGCTGATGACGGCGGTCGAATCGTCGGACACGTGCCGGTTGAAATACCAGGGAGCTACGAGGAGAATCCCGATTTCAATCGCCGTCAGGCCGAGGTGGGGCCGGTCGCAGCAGAACTCCGCCGGCTCCTGTGGCGAACCGACGCCTGCCGACGGTTCGGGGTGCGTGCTCCGACCCAGGAGCGCCTGGATCGCCGCCATGTTCGCGCCGAAGGTGGCGTGCACGGGCTGGCCGGAAGGGACATCGGTAAACACGAGGTCGAGCGTGACCGGGTCGGCAAGCATCTGCACGCGGACGGATGGGAGCGAATCTCCGATGGTAGTCTGGGCGGCGACCGGGTCGACGCTCCCGAGACCGAGCGTCAGGAATGCGGTCAGGCCGACAACGGTCGTGCGCGTGTCGCTCATCGTCGAATGAGGATCCCGAAGTACCAGCCCTGGCTCACGCCCTCGTCCAACCGGTAGCCGGAGCTTTCGTTCTCGTATTCGGTCTGGTAATAGTCGACCGCCATCGCCGCGTGCACCGGGCCGGCGATGTGGGCCCCGAGATGCCCGCCGAGCTGCCACGCGAAGGTGGAGCCGAACGCGATCCCCCCCACGCTGCCGGCGATCGCCGCCCAGAACGGACCGCCCATCTCCACGTAGTACTCCGCGCCGAGCACCGGCTCGACCCACGTCTCGGTGGTTTCGGGCTCGGGCCCGCCGGAGAGCTCCAGATGCTGCCGGACGTAGCGGAGACCGCCGAGCAGTGACAGAGCGTGCCCGGGACCGAAGGTGCCGACCTGCCAGGCCGCGAACAGCTCGGCCGTCGTCCACGAGAAATCATAGTCGACCACGGTTCCGGGAGGCGCGTCGCCGAGCAGCTCGGTGCTGTTGCCGAGGCTGCTGGTCGAAAAGGTAGCGATGCCCCGAAACCGCCCCTTGCCCACCTGGACATCGCCTGCGAAGCTGGCCTTCAGTTCAGTGGAGTCGCCGACCACGAGACCGACGTCGCCGATGTCGATCGTGGCGTCGAGGTTCGCGAACCACAGGTACGGCTCTACGCTCCAGTACATGCCCGGGTTTCCGTAGGTTGGCGAAACCTGAGCCGACCCCGTCGACGGCAGGCTGACCGCCAGCAGGCCCGCCGGAAGCAGGGCGAAACGGAGCCGCGGTCTCATTGCTGTCTCGGCCCCTCAAGCGGCAGGAAGAGGCGAATCTTGATGTCGAGTACCCGGTTCTTGGCCGACATACCGGCGGTCGATGCCTCTTCGAGGACCGTCTGGGTGCCGATCGAGTACCGGACATCGAAGCCGAAGCCGGATCCTCCCTCGAATACCCGATCGATCCCGACCCCGAATTGAAACAGGAGGTCGCCCTTCTCGAAGTCACCGCCCGGTTCGCCGTCGGCGCAGTCGGTATCGAACGAGAACTGGCTCGACGGCTTTACGTCACAACTACTGCCCAGGGCCGGGGTCACGCCCGCGAAGGCGCGAAAGTCCCACGCATCCTGGGCGAACGGAACCAGGAAATTGAGCGCGAGCGGGATCTCGAAGTAACCGGTCCGGTAGTCGTACATCGAGTCCTGGGTCGGACTCTCGACCTCGAACGCGCCCTTCTGGCTGATCACGTTCACTCCGCCCGATACCGACCACTGGCGGGCGAAGCGCCACTCCGCGTAAGCCCCGCCGACGAATCCCCAGGTGCTGATCGAGCTGTCGACGTAGCTGCCCGAGAAGTCCGCGATCGTGGGACCTGCGGTGAAACCGAGGTTCACCTGGGCGCTGGCGCCGGAGGCTCCGGTGACGGTGAGACCTGGTGCGACGATGCACATGCTGGCCAGCATGCGCGGTGCGAGCGGGATTCTGCCGAGCACAGCCCCCTCAACCGGAGTGGAGTCAGCTTGCAGTCCAGTGCAGTAGGTCTCTGTATGTACCGCCCCTGTGCGGCGGTGGCAACCCCGTGCGGGCCTGTAAACTGCCGGCGCGGCGCACGGCAGGAGTGGGCCGCACCCGCCACCGGGTCGGGAGAGCGAGTCCCGCCCGCGGCAGCGGGAAATCGCGCGCTCACTGCGCGCCGAGCGGCGATCCTCATCAATGCCTCTGTTCTTCTCGCCGTTCCGGGCTTCGCGTCGGCCCAAGGCGCGGACGGTGCCGCCCAGGGCACGAACAGTTCCGCCAAGGCCACGGAGGGTTCGGCTCTGGCGGCGACAGCCGGCGGAGCGCTGGGCCTGTACGCAGGGGCCACCCTGGCGGCTGTCGGCTCGCTGATCCCGTGCACACAGACATACCCGGGACCGAGCTGTGTACGGTGGAGCGCGGTGGCCGGGGGGGCGATCGGTCTCGGCGGCGGAGTCCTATTGGGCGCCGCCGATGCGGAGCGGCTGGGCGACGCGGCGATCGGGGCAGGAATCGGTTTCGCGGCCGGATCGGTGGCCGGACTGCTGATCCGGTCGAAGGCGGAACGTCTCGGCTGGGGCGATGTGGCAACCATCGGCCTGTTCGGAGGGGCCGTCGGCTCCGCTCCGATCGGGTCGGCCATCGGCCTGTTGGGCGGCGGAGCGGTCGGTCTGATCCTGTGGAGCACCGTCGATGGACTGGGCCCGCCCGAGGCGCTGGGAATGGCCGTGGCCGGGCTGGCGCTGGGCGGTATGACGGAGTGGCTCGTGCGCGGGATCGACGCCCAGTCGGGCGGCTCCCCTCAACTTCAGGTCACCCTGCCGGTGCGGGTAGGCTTCTAGCGTGACCGCCCGCCCGCCGGTTCCCGGTCATGCGGTGCAGGGCGTGGTGCCCGTCGCACTCGCCTGCCTGTACGGTTGTATGCCCTCCGCAGACCTGACGCCGAACCTGGCTCCGGGTCGCGACTGCCCCGTTATCGAGACCGGCGGCGAAGGACCGGCTATATCGTGGTACTTCCCAACAACCGCGGGCGACAACCGGAGACTGGAGCGGTGGTGCGTGACGGTGGGCCCCCCGGCCCGTCTCGCGACGCCGACGGCGGACTTCGGCGCCCTCGGAGCCGGTGACTCGCTGGTGATCGCTGTGTGGAACACCGACGTCGGCGCCGCCACCGTGATCGAGTTCCTCGAGGAACAGCTCGGCCTCGCCTGCTCGGGAGCCTCCTCGGCGCTGGCGCCGGGGGCCTCGCACTTCGCGCTCCTGATCCAGGAAGCGTTCCGGCGATCGGAGGAAATCCCCGCGAGTCCCCCGCAGTGGGCGATCCCGCCACGTGTCGAAGAAAAGTCCCGGCCGGGGCCACGCCTGGACACGATCGAGGTGGCGGCCCGGTGCGGCCTTTCGGTCGCTTACGTGGCCGCGGCCCGGAACGGCAGTGAGACGCGAGACGGCCTGCGGGAAGACAAAGGGGTGGCGATCCTCTCCACTCTTCTCCTCTCGGATCTTGTCGCGATCGAGCTCCCTTACGAGGCGGCACGGCGGGTAGCCTTGGCGGCAACGGTTCATCACGCGAGCGGCGACAGCCTCCGACTCGTGAGCGCGCATCTCATCAGCACCGCCCCCCCGGCGCGCGTTCTCACCACCGGCAACGGATCCCGCCTGCGGCAGGCGCTCGCCATCGCCGATGCGCTGCGCCGCGTCGAGCTTGCGCGAACGCCGCCCGGCGCGACCGCGGTGCCGCCCACATCGACCGTTCTGGCCGGCGATCTCAACACCTGGTCCGACCGCGAGTCGACCCTCCGACAGCTGCGCGAGCGCTTTCCCGACTCGCCGCCGCCGCTGGGCGAGCCGACACACGGGCCGTTTCCGACCGATCACATCCTGTTTCGGCGGGCGGGCGTGGCGGGGTCGCCACGGCTCGTCGAGGGAAGCTACGTTCGGATCGATGAGTCATACTACTCGGATCATTACGCGATCATGGCCCGCGTCGTATTCGAGAACTGAGACTGTGTTGGCCCCCAGCCGGGGTGCATCGAGCCCCCACATTGAGAGATTGTCCGGTCCCCCGTAGCTTGATCCGTAGCGCAACGTAAGTCGCAAGTAACGGCGGGTTTCCAAAGGCAGTCGCGGCCGGAGGTGTCGGGATGATGAGAAGAATCGCAGGCGTTGCGACGCTCGGGCTTGCATTCCTGATCGGCTGCGAGTCGCCGACCGACGTGGAGGTCGCAGACCTCGAGGGTACGTGGATCGCGACACAAGCACGCTACGTCGACGAAGAGCTGCCCAAGGAGAACAACACCGACATCCTCGACCTCGGCTACGAGGTAGCGTTCTCGAGCGACGGCACTGGCGACTTCAGGATGCGCATCGACGACCCGGACGGCGGTAGCCAGTTCGTGACCGGAACGCTGGTGATCGATGGTACGGTCGTGGATGTGACCACCGAGAACGGGGAGAGCACGGGCGAGGTCTTCCTCGAGAATGAGCAAGTGGCGTTCAGCATCACGGCCGGTCTCACCTTCGACTTCAAGGGAGACGGGGAGGAGATTCCGGCCAAGCTGGTGCTGGTCATGGACCGGATCTCCGACCAGCCGACTCCCCTCTGAGCCGAGGCCACTCGGCCCGCTGGCCGGCTCGATCCCGACGTTTCACCAGCGACGCGGGTATCGCCTTGGCGGCGGCCCTGTTAAGCGCGGCGCGAAAGTGGGCGAGTACGCGCTGTGATGCGCGAGAGCCCGCGGCAGGCGCCGCGGGCTTTCGGGCAAGTGCTATTGGCGAAAAGACGCGACTCTACATGTCAGCGGCCGGCAGCGGCGCGATGCTGCTGATGCCCCATTGGATCTCCCAGCTCCCGTCGTCCGCCTGCCGGGCGAGTATCATGTATGTGCCGGACCGGGAGAGGGCCTCGCCCTCGACCGTGCGTTCAACGGTAAATGACCCGCGGTCGATCGCCCACCCCTCGCCGAGCATCACGGCCTCTTCTTCCGTGATCGTGAGTTGAGGCGATCCGTCGCCCATGCTCATTAGACCTTCGATGACCGTCTGAATCTCAGCCGGTCCGTTCACCTCCCCGCGTTCGGCGTACATGGCCACCGCGTCATCCGTGTATAGGTCGCTGACCACGGAGGCGTGACCCATGTTGTAATGTTCCTGGTACGATGCGATGAGGTCGGCCACCGGGCTGCCGGCCAGCGCGACGATCTCCCTCGGCTCCGGCTCGGGCAGCGGAATCGGCGGGGGCGCGTCGAAGTGCACATTGAGCCGGTGCAGCTTGAGTCCATCATCCGTTCGCTGTGACAAGCTCATGTAGTTGCCGGTCAGGGTGACCGTCTCGTCACCCTCGGGCGAGAGCACCTCCGAGTAGCTGCCGCGATCCACGACCCAGTCGCCCACCCCCACCTGCTCGATCGGGTTGATCGTGAGCACGGGCGAGAAGGCGGCGACGAACTCCCCGGTCGAGGCGATGATCGCCTCCCGCCCTTCGTCGATGTCGGTGTTCGCGTGGACGAAAACCGCGTCCTCTGTGTACAGGTCGCCGACCATCGATGCCTGGCCGCTGTTGATGTATTCCTCGTAACTGTCCGCGAGCTCGGCGATCTCGGCGGTGGGACTCGCGAACTCCTGTACGGCGACCTCCTCCGACATCGTTTCGTCTGCCGGCGGCTCGGCTTCGCGCGCGCAGGCGGCTATCAGTAAGCCGGATGCGACGATCGTTATTGAACGGAACCTCACGGGACACCTCCTTGTGGGCGCGGTGCGGAACGAACCGGTGGGATCTGCATACGGCACGGTAGCCGGCGCCCGAACCGGCGTCAATCGTCGCGACCCTCTGCCCGCTCCCGTCCGGACACGTCCCTCAAAAAGGGTTCGTCGCGAAGACCGAGAACTCGGGGATGAATCCGCGCCGATCGATCTTGAGGGCGCCGATGATCGCGTCGGCGATCTCGGTCGGCCGAAGTTTCCGAGCTGAAGCTTCCTGCTCGTGTCCCGCTTTGGCCGCAAAGCCGGTGATCACTTCGCTCGGGTTCACGAGCGTGACTCGCACGTTGTGACGCCGCAGCTCGTCGCGCCAACACTCCGTCATTCCCCGGAGCGCGAACTTGGAGCCGCTGTATGCCGTGCTACCCGTTCCACCCTTGAGGCCCGACGTGGAAGAGATGTTGATCAGCTCGCCGCTCTGCTGCTTGATGAACTGTCGTGCGGCTTCGCGGGCCAGCAGGAAGGCGCCGAACACGTTGGTCCGAAACACGCCCTCCAGCTCGGCGGCGTCCATCTCGACCAGCGGCTTGAAGACGCCATAGCCGGCGTTGTTGACGAGAATGTCGAGGCGGCCGTGTTGTTCGATCACGGACGCCACCATCCGGATCGCATCGGCCTCGTCCCCGACATCGCCCGCAATCCAATCGGCCCCGATCTCCTCGGCGGCAGCACGGAGCACGTCCTCGCGTCGGCCTGTTATGGTCACCGTCGCTCCCTCGGTCACCAGGCCCGCGGCGATGCCCCGGCCGATACCTTCGCTCCCGCCCGTTACCAGCGCGATCGCGCCATCGAGTTGCATCTCGACTCCCTTGTTTCCGGATCGTGTCTGATGTTTCTGTTTGAAGTCTAGAACCTCGCCTTCCGACGGGCTTTCCGGCAACGGGGCCCCGCGTCAAGTTGCTCGACCAGTTCTCACACCAATTCGATCCTTACGGGCGGCTGGAGGGAGCATCGATGCTAGAGCTGCTGTCTGGACCGTGGGGTCCGATCCTCATCTTCTTCCTCCGAATGGTCGACGTCTCGATGTCGACCTTCCGCGTGCTGATGGTCGTGCGCGGCTCGCGACTGCTGGCGCCGGTGGTGAGCTTCTTCGAGATCCTCGTCTGGGTCGTGGCCGCGGGTGCGGTCATCCAGAACCTGGGCAGCGTCTGGCACGCAGTCGGCTATGCGGCCGGGTTCGCCGCCGGCACGGCGATCGGGATGTGGATCGAGGGCAAGCTGGCGCTGGGGATCTGCTCGATCCGCGTCATATCGCGAGGCTCGCAGCGGGACTTGGCCCGGGAACTGCGCGCCTCCGGGTACGGTGTGACCGAGCAGCACGGTCGCG
Source organism: uncultured Gemmatimonadota bacterium (assembly GCA_964550085.1). Lineage (GTDB taxonomy): Bacteria > Gemmatimonadota > Gemmatimonadetes > Palauibacterales > Palauibacteraceae > JBFILW01. The sequence continues at coordinate 13,589 of CAZJXR010000041.1, read as the reverse complement.
GGCGCGAGGGGATCGTGGGTGTTCTGTACGCCGTCGTGCGCCGCCGGGACATTCACGACGTGGTGCGGACCATAGAGCGGCACGATCCCGACGCGTTCGTCACCATCCAGAACGACGCCTCCATCCACCGCGGGTGGCTCTACCGCGTCAAGCGCAAGTGAGCGAGCCGTCAGGGCGACCGGAAGGGGCTCCATCCTGCCTCTCGGGGATCGAGCCGGCGCCGGATGGAACGTGAGCGGGTCGGACGGCGAGCGATCAACACGATAGGGACGTCCGTCTTCCGCGCGATCTCCAGCGGGAGCGCACCGAGCACCCGCTGTCCGCGACCGCGCTGCCGGGTCCCCAGCACGACCAGGTCGGCGTCGGCGGCGCGGCGGATGATCGCCTCGCCGGGCGGGTCCGTGAGATCAACCACCACTTCGTACCCCCCCGCCGCCTCATCGCGGGCGAGCTCCCGCAGGGCGCGCTCGGCCTGACGGCGTGCTTCGGCGGACGCCCACGAGGGGAGAGCGCGCTGGAACGTCAGCGACCGCTGCCCCGCCCGCGACAGACTCGCCAGCAAACGCGCGCGCAGGAGACTGTGGTCCCGCCGGCCGCCAATCGGAACGAGCAGCTGCCGCGCTTCGGCGATGCGCCATCGGTGCGGGGCGCGCAAGATCACCACATCCGTGTCGAGCTCGGAGATCAGCCCCTCGAGCTTCGCCTCCACCTCCAGCTCGGCCAGGTTGGGGAGCCCGACGAGCACGGTCTCGCAGCTGTGGCCGCGGGCGACCCGCGCGATCTCCGGCCACACGTCCGTCGCGATCGTGAACAGCGTCTCTGCCACCAGCGAGTGCTCGAAGCTCCGCGCCAGCGACTCGCCGAGCACGCGCTGCGCATCGCGAACGCCGGGCAGGGTCTGCTCGAGCACCTCGCCCGACGGCCTGACGACCGACAACAGCAACACGCGACCCGTTCCCGGGGTTCGGAGCGTGGCGGCGACGTCGACCAGGCTCGCCGCGCGCTCCGGGTTGGCGATCGGAACGAGGACGAGCGGGCTCTTCCCGCGCAGGCGCGCCAGGTCGGGGTCTCGCGCCTCGGCGGTCACATCGGCGAGCCGGGCGCCCGGCGCCAGCAGCGTCAGGTAGAGGACGACGCCGAGGCCGAGCCACAGCATGACCACGCTTCCGGCCTCGGGCACGGCGAACGCCTGAAACAGCGCCAGGCCCAGACACAGAGCGGCACCGAGCACCGGAACGACCACGGGCATCGGCACGCCCGACCGGCGTCCCACCAGAATCACCACCCAATGCACCATGGCGAACGAGATCAGGAATATGAGGCTGGAGGCGGCACCCGCCGCGGCCACGTTGCCGACCGCCACCGCGATCCCCACCACCATGACGCCGGTGAGCACCACCGCCACCGCCGGAGTGCCGCTCGCCCCCCGCATCTCGCCCACGCGGCGCGGCAGGGTCCGGTCGCGCGCCATCGAGAAGGCGACGCGCGAGGCGGCGAGCAGATTCGCGCTCAGGGCCGAAAGCATCGACAGGATCCCGGCCCCGATCACCAGCCAGTAGCCCGGAACGCCCAGGAAGCGCTCGACCGCCGCGGCCACCAGTCCCTCCGGATTGGCTGCGGCGGTCCCGGTGATTCCTTCCGGCGGAGCCCCGACCGTCGCCATTAGAAAGAGGAGCGGCAGGTAGATGGCCAGCGCCATCCCGAGCGACAGGTACATCGCCCGCGGCAGCGTCCGGGCTGGATCGCGCACCTCGCCGCCCACGGCCGCGATCAGGTCGAAGCCCTGGAGGGCGATGAAGGTGTAGCCCATGGCCTGAACGACGCCGAGGGGCCCGGCGGCGAGAAACGGATCGAGCCGGCTGAGAAGCTCGGACGGCGACGCGCCGATCCACGCCACCACTCCGCCCATGAGCAGGATGGCGAAGACGATCACCTTGCCGACCGTGGCCGCGTTGCCTGCCCCCGCCGCCCGCTGCACGAGAGTCAGCGTATACAGCACGATCGCCAGGGCCGCGATGCCGATTTGGCCGCCGGACCCGTACAGCCAGGCGGCCGAGCCACCCTCGACCGGAAACAGGCGTCTCAAACCTTCGATCGCGAAAGCGGAAAACCCGAGGGCGTACAACACTCCGGCCACGATCGATGCGAACCACACCACCCACCCCACCACGAACGCGACCTCGATCGAGAGCACCTTCTTGGCGTAGGTGTAGATTCCCCCCGACTCGGGGAACCGTCGCGCCAGACGCGCGAAGCTGGCCGCGGTGAGAAACGCGATGGCGCCGTTGAGGGCGAAGGCGAGGATGGCCCCGGGTCCGGCCGTCGCGAACGCCACGCCTGCCAGGGCGAGGATGCCGCCGCCCACGATGGCGCCCACCCCCAGCGCGGTGGCGCCGAACAGGCCGAGGTGTCGGTCGCCGCTCAACGGTCGCCCGGTGGCGGTGGCGCGACCGCGCGTGTCGGGAACCGGGGGTCAGGTGCTTTCTGTTCCATGGTGTTCATCTGGCAACGCATGTTGTTCATGGGGCCAACGGACAGGTATCGCAGGCGGCGGAGCGCGGGCAAGGACCGGTCCAAGTCGGCGGCGCCGGACTCGGACCCGGAGCCCGCGGTGCAGCCCTGTGGCCCTGTCGGGCGTTGCCGTACCTTGAACGGGTGAATCCGCCGAGTGCCGATCAAGGAAAGGTGCTCGTGGTGACGAGCACGCCGGCCGGAGCGCGCGGCCGCGCTTTCACGCTCGAGACATCGAGCGACCTCGACGTACCGGAGCTCCCGGCCGAGCTGGCCCACGAGAAAGACCTCGTCGAGCTGATGGCGAAGCGGGGGTTCCAGCTCACCATGGTGGGCGGCGGAAGCCGGATCGACGAGGTGCGCCGCTTTTACTTCCGCCGAAAGCCCACCGGCGACTGAGCTGCCTCAACACCGCAACCGGCGCCATCCCGGACGTGGACCGCAGACACTTTCTCCGTTGGACGACCGTGCTGCCCCTGGCCGTCCTCGGCTCGGCGCGCGCCAGGCGGGCGCGCTCCGCGAGGCGCACGAGCGCCGAACAGCCTTCGGAGGGACCGCCCGTGCAGGACCCGGTGAGCCGCGAGAGCGTGATCCTGTTCCTTACCGGCGACGTCATGACCGGCCGGGGGATCGACCAGGTACTGCCTCGTCCTGGCGACCCGCGCCTGTATGAGCCCCACGTTCGCAACGCTACCCGGTACGTGGAGCTGGCGGAGGAAGCGAACGGTCCCATCCCCCGATCGGTCCCGTACTCCTACGTGTGGGGAGACGCACTCGCCGAGCTGGAACGGGTCAAGCCCGGCGCGCGGATCGTCAACCTGGAGACGACCGTAACGGCCAGCGACCGGCCGTGGCCCGGCAAGGGCATCCACTACCGGATGCACCCCGACAACGTCGGCTGCCTCGTCGCCGCCGAAATCGACTGCTGCGTGCTGGCGAACAACCACGCGATCGACTGGGGGCTCGATGGGCTGGAGGAGACCCTCACCACGCTGACGGCGGCGGGCATCGACACCGCGGGCGCCGGGCGCGACGCCGAACAGGCCTCCGCGCCCGCCCTGCTCGAGGTCGGCACAGGGAGTCGGGTGCTCGTGTTCGGGATGGGATCGCGCTCGAGCGGCATTCCCGAGGATTGGGCTGCTCGGCCCGGCCGGCCGGGATTGGATCTACTTGTAGACTATTCCCCGCGCACTCTGGAACGCGTCGCCGACCGTGTGGGTCGGGTGAAGTCCGACGGCGACATCGTCGTCGTCTCGATTCACTGGGGTGGAAACTGGGGGTATTCGATTCCGGCCGGGCAGAGGGAGTTCGCGCGCCGACTGATCGACGAAGCGGGTGTCGACGTGGTGCACGGCCACTCCTCCCATCACTTCAAGGGGATCGAGATCTACCGCGATCACCCGATCCTGTACGGCTGCGGCGATTTCCTGACCGATTACGAAGGGATCTCCGGCTACGAGCGCTACCGCGATGATCTGGTGTTGATGTACTTCCCCTCACTCGCCCCCTCGTCGGGACAGCTCCTTTCGTTCGAGCTTGTTCCGATGCGAATTCGGCGCTTTCGGCTCGAGCATCCCTCTGAGGCGGAAGTCGACTGGATTCGAACCACGCTGAACCGGGAAGGCGAACCCCTCGGTACCTTCGTGGAAGCACATACCGGGGACGCGCTCCGCCTTGGCTGGGGGTAGGTCAGGCGAGGACGGAATCCACCCGCGGCGAGTCTACTCGAGAGCCGCCAGCAGGCCGCGGCGAAGCGTCCGACTCCGGAACTCGAACCCGGTGTCGGTGAGCTTGGCCGGAACGACCCGTTGACTGGCCAGCACCAGCTCATGCGCGGCCTCTCGACCGAGGGCGAGCTCGAGCATGATCGGCGGCACAGGAATCAACGCCGGGCGGTGCAGCACGGATCCCAGCATCTTCACGAACTCCCGGTTCCGAACCGGTTCGGGGGCCGCGAGGTTGACCGGGCCCTCGATCGAGCTGTCGCTCAGGCAGTGGAGGATCGCCCGCACCTCGTCCTCGAGGGTGATCCAGCTCCACCATTGCTGTCCGTCCCCCAACGGCCCCCCGAGGCCGAGTCGAAACGGCAGGGCAATCCGAGACAGCAATCCGCCGCGCTGGTCGAGAACGAGCGCGGTCCGGATGTTGACCGTCCGCACTCCGGCTTGTCGCGCCGGGTCACACGCCGCCTCCCATTTCGTCGCCACGCGGGCCAGGAATCCCGTGCCCGGAGGCGACTCCTCGGTGAGCACCTCATCGCCGCGGTCGCCGTAGTAGCCGATCGCCGAAGCACAGATGAACACATCCGGCTGGTGTGCGGCCACCGCTTCCGCCATGAGCGAGGTGCTGATTACCCTTGATTCTTCGATCTCCCGCTTCCTCTCCGCTGTGAACGGGGGAGCGATCGGGCGACCGGAAAGGTGGACCACGGCCTCGATCCCCTCGAGTGCGTCGTCATCGATTCTCTGTTCCGCGATGCTCCACGTCCGCGCGCCGGTCGACGGATGTCCGCGCCGGAGCGGGAACGGTTCGTGTCCCTCTTCCTCGAGCAGACCTCGGAGCCCGGTCCCGATGAACCCGTTCGCGCCCGAAATCAACACGCGCATGATGTCAGAGGGCGAGCGTGAGGACTGCGGCCGCTGCCAGCGCCGCCGCCGTGCGCACGTGGTTCCAGGCCGTCCACCGCACCAGGTAGCGGGCCCAGACCCTGGCCGACTCCTCGCCCCTCGGCTCGACGGCGTCCAGCGCGTCGTTGAGTGGCACGTTGAACGCGATGGTGACCAGGAAGGTCCCGACCAGGTACAGGAGGCTGCCGCTCAGGAGGAGGGGAGCACCCGCCCGGTCCCACTGGAGCAGAGCGAAGACAGAAAGCACCAGGCACCCGAGCGCCGTGCCGACAAACACCGACAGGAAGGACGGGTGGATGACGGTACGGTTGATCGACTGCATGGCCGCGATTCCCTCCGGCGGGTGGATACGGGCCAGGGCGCGCATCACGAAGGCCCCTACCGACCCGCGTCGCGTCAAGGAGACCTCGCCCGAAGCCGCCGCCGAGGAGTATGCCCTCCTTCGACGGACAGCGCCAATCCCTTCACCCGACACGCGGCCGAACGCCTCCCGTCCGCAGACGCCGCTCGATCCACCAAGGAACCGGACAGCCGACGATTACACCAAACACGCGCCTGGTGTGTTGCCTTGACATGATAATCCTCCTTCAGGTGACCTGTCGTTCGCGAGTCGGCCGACCCCGCAAGATCGGCCATGGTTTCGGAATTGCCGGCAGCGTCCGAGGCGCGACGCTGGTCGCCAGCCTGGCTTGGGTGGCCTGCTCGGGCGCGGATGTGGATGAGGCAGCGAGCGACTCGCCACCGGAGCTGATCAACCGGGTGACCAACGCCTATCCATCCTACTCGCCCGACGGCAGGCGCGTGGCGTACATGTCCAACGCCGATGGCGACTTCGACATCTACGTGCTGGACTTCCGGGCCGGCGTCCGGGTGCGGCTGACCGACACGCCCGGGCGTGATGGCACGCCGGTATGGTCACCGGACGGAACGCGCATCGCTTTCCAGTCGTTCCGCGACGGCCACTCGCAGATCTACGTGATGGAAGCGGATGGGAGCGCGGTTCGGAACCTGTCGAACAACGGCTGGCACGACGAGCACCCGTTCTGGTCCGGCGACGGCCGGCGGATTCTGTTCGCGTCGCGGCGCCCGCTCACCCCTGACGACACGACCAACTTCGACATCTACGAGATGCGGAGCGACGGCAGCGATGTGCGGCAGCTCACGGCGACCCCGGAGGTCGAGACGTATCCCTCGTGGTCGCCCGACGGCTCGCGCATCGTGTGCAGGAGGATTCTCTCCGACGGCAACTGGGAGATCGTCGTCATGAGCGCCGACGGAGGCGAGTCGCGCGCTGTCGCGCCCCATCCAGCAGCGGATGGGTGGCCGGCCTGGTCACCTGACGGAGAGCGGCTCGTGTTCGCCTCGGAGCGCTCCGGATCCGCGGACCTGTACGTCGTGCATCTCGGCACGGGCGCCATGCGGCGAATCACGTTCGAGGACGAGCGCGACGACCGGCAGCCGTGGTGGTCGCCGACGGGCGAGAGCATCGTGTTCGCGCGGTACCAGTGGTTCCAGGATCCGAATTTCTACGAGGCATCGGACCTCTACGTGGTGGCGGCTCCCGACATGGAGCCCGACATGGAGTGAGGTAGCCGCACCTCCGTTCCGCACCCTCCAGGCCCGCACTGTCGCTGAGACGCACGCCAATCTGGATCCGAGTCTATCCCACCTTCGGGGCTTGACTTCAAGCTCACTTGAACTTGTAGAATTGGGGTTCGTGATCGACGAACGACCCTGGCCGCGGACTTCGGCACCAACTGCAACAGGATGAACGAACCAATGTCTTTCGCCCATGCTTCCCCGATAAGCGGTCTGCGGGCCGCCGTGACCGGCGGCACCTCCGGCCTTGGCCTGGCTCTGGTCGAGGCGCTCAGCAAGCGCGGCGTCGAGGTCGCGTTCGTCGCTCGCACGCCCAATCGGGTGCGGGCGGTGGCCGACGCGCACCCGGGGACGCACGGAATCACGGGCGACGTGTCCCGGGAGGAGGAGGTATATCGGATCGCGATGCGCGTGACCGCCGCTCTCGGCGGGCTCGATCTGCTCATCAACAACGCCTCCAGTCTCGGGCCCGTACCCTTGGCTCCCCTCGCCGACACGACGAGCGAGGAGCTCGAGCAAGCGCTGGCCACCAACCTGGTCGGACCGTTCCGGCTGACCCGCGCGCTGCTCGGCGCGCTCGCCGCCTCCGCCCGTGATGGTCGCCCCGCACTGGTGCTCAACATCACCAGCGACGCGGCGGTCAATCCGTACCCCAACTGGGGGGCGTACGGGGCGAGCAAGGCCGCCCTCTCGCACATGAGCCGCATCTGGGACGAGGAGCTTCGGGAGCACGGGGTGCGCGTGCGGGCGATCGATCCCGGCGACATGGACACCCCGCTCCACGCGGCCGCCATCCCGGACGCCGATCCCGCCGACCTCAAGCGCCCCGGCGAGGCCGCGCTGGAGATCGTGGCGATTGTGGAAGCCCTCGCTCGCGAGCGGAAGGCGGTTGCGTGAAGCCAGCCAAGTCTCCGCGGCGGCGAGGCGTGCAACGCGCCACTTCCCCATCGCGCCGGCGAGCCGACGCGAAGCTGCTGGTTGTCCATCCGGACGGGAGGCTGTCGCACGCTTCCCGCGTCGACCTGGTGCGCTACCTTCACGCCGGCGACCTGCTGATCGCGAACGACGCCGCCACGCTTCCGGCCAGCCTGCACGGCACCCACGAGCGGTCCGGGGCCGAGATCGAGGTGCGACTGGTGGGTCGAGGCGCCCTCGCCCCGCAGGAGGTCGAGGAGTTCCAGGCGATCGCCTTCGGTGCGGGCGACCATCGGACTCGCACCGAGGACCGGGCACCACCTCCGGCCCTGCGGGCGGGTGATGTCCTCCGGCTCGGGCCGCTTCGCGCGACCGTCGGCCGGCTGCTCGGCCACCCGCGGCTATTCGACCTGCGCCTGGCCGGCACGGCGGACGAGATCTGGGACGGGCTGTCCCGGCACGGGAAGCCGATCCAGTACGCCCACGTATCCGAGGCGCTGCGATTGGGGGAGGTGTGGACGCGCGTCGCCGCGGTTCCCGTCGCCTTCGAGCCGCCGTCGGCGGGCTTCGCGCTCGACTGGAGTCTCTTGGCGGAGCTACGCGCACGGGGCATCGACTTCGCGGCCCTGACCCTCGCGGCCGGCGTCTCCTCCACCGGCGACCCCGAGCTCGACGCGCGGCTGCCGCTGGACGAAGCCTATCATCTCCCCGCGTCGACCGTGGCATCCATCGCGCGCGCTCGGGCGCGCGGCTGCCGGGTCGTCGCCATCGGTACGACCGTCACCCGGGCGCTGGAGGACGCGGCATCGAAAGCCGACCGGCCCGGCCCACGCCTCCGGCTCGAACCGGGAACCGGCATCGCCACCCGGCGGCTCGGTCCGGACACGGCTCTCTTGCTGGTGGACGCGATCGTTACAGGAGTCCACGCCCCGGGCGACGCTCACTATCAACTCCTGCGGGCGTTCGCCGACGACGAAGTCCTGAACCGGATGAGCGCCGCGCTGCAGGAGGCCGGATACCGCTCGCACGAGTTCGGAGACTCGGTCCTTCTCCTGCGAGGCCGATCGAGAATCCAGCACCGGCGGCCCGCCGACCGGACGGAGCGCCCGGCCAGCCCACCCGGCCCGCTACGCGCCCCGAGCCTGCCACCGCGACCTTACCCCGCTGAACGGGCCTCCATGGCGCGAAAACGCTCGATCACCTCGCTCGGACCGAAGTCCTCCAGCTCGAATAGCTGGCGCACCTCGATCTCCGCCTCCTTGCCCTCGCCCACAGGGTTGGGGAAGCGCTTCGCCCACTCGAGCGCCTCGGCGCGCGACTTCACCTCAATCAGGGTGTAGCCGGCGATCAGCTCCTTGGTCTCGGCGAACGGCCCGTCGACGACCGTCCGCTTCTTCCCCGAGTACTTGATCCGCCACCCTTTCGAGCTCGGGTGCAGCCCGGATGCGTCGAGCAGCGCGCCGGCCTTCTCCAACTCCTCGTGGTACGTCGCCATCGGCGCCATGAGATCTTCCTCCGGCATGACCCCCGCCTCGGAATCCCTCGTCGCCTTGACGATGATCATGAACCGCATGGTACCCTCCCCGCTTTCAGTTGAGGCTGGCCTCAGGTGGGCTCGGTCCTCGTTCCTCGCTGCTGACACCCGATAGTCGATCGGCGGCGGCCCGATTCGACATCTGTCCGGCGTTTCCACGCAACTCCCGAAGCCCAGTGGGCCGGCGCCGTCATCCGCAGCGCAGGGTGGCGCCGGATAGATCCCCAATGCCCTGCGCGTCGAAAGCAAGACCGGGGTGACGGCAGACGGAGATTCCGTTTCCCGTATGCAGCACCGCCGGTCATCCCCTCTCCGGTACCGGTCCTCCCACGCCCTGTAGGTCTTTACCCGGGCGCCATGTATTAGAGAATCCGACCCGGGCGGCGTCTCCAGGCCTCCGAGCCGCGAATAGGAGGCACCAAAACCGGAGAGGATCCAGGGAGGAATCGGATGATTCGTCCGACGCGCGCCGTTGGACGCGGGCTTCTCGGGCTGCTCGGAATCTCGGCCGGCATCTACGCGGCGGGACGACTCGCCACCGCGCAGCAGGATCGAGCGGGAGCGTCCAGCGGCGTCTCGACGGAAATCATCGAGGGGGAGTTGTCGCCCGCGGTCGATCGCTATGTGCAGCTCCAGATGGACCGGAGCGGCGTTCCGGGCATCGCCGTGGCCGTGATCCAGGACGGGGAGGTCGTCCACAAGAAGGCATACGGGCTGGCGAACATCGAACTGGAGGTGCCGACCCGAACTTCCACTCTGTTCCAGCTCTCCTCGTCGACCAAGCTGTTCGCGGCGGTGGCCATCCTGCGGCTGGTAGAGCGAGGCACGATCGCCCTCGACGACTCGATCGCCGAATACCTTCCCGACCTGCCCCCCGAGTGGCGAAGCGTCAGCGTGAAGCAGCTCCTCGGCCACCTCTCCGGGCTGCCGCCCTTGTCCGAGAGCGCGTCGCAGCACCCCAGGGCAGAGGTGCTCGATTCCCTCGAGGCGCTCCCGGTGTCGAATCCGCCGGGAGAGCGCTTCCGGTACAATCAGGCCAACTACTTCCTTCTCGCCATCATCGCCGAGCGCGTCTCCGGCCTCGGGTTCGAGGAGTTCATGGAGCGGGAGCTGTTCGAGCCGGCCGGAATGACGGCGACGGTGTTCGCCGGAGGGCACCGCGACATCGTCATGGGCCGGGCCACCACCTACGTGCCGGACGCCGACGGGGTTCTCCGTTTGCGTGCCCAGGATTTCCCCGCGCATGCCTTTGCCGGCGCCGGTCTCAACAGCAACCTGGACGATATGATCCGGTTCGATCAAGTGCTCGACGCGAGCGAGCTGTTGAACTCCGCGACCCGTAGCCTGATGTGGGAGCAAACGGCGACCGACGATGGCCAGCCGACCGGCTATGGCGTCGGCTGGGGGGTGAGGGTCGACACGACCGGCAGGGTGCTGAAGGCGCTCAGTCACCAGGGCGGCTTCATGACCACGTTTCGGAAGTACCCGGAGGTCGGTCTCACGGTGATCGTCCTCACCAACGGCTATCGGGTGAGGATCAACCCGGATGCGATCGCCGACGGAGTGGCCGCCGTCTTCGAGCCCGCGGCGCAGGAGCCGGCACACCGGCTCACCGACGACATGTGGGCCCTGATCGCCGCCGGCCACATGACCGCCGCTCTCGAACGGTACCGCACCTTCGTCGGCGACGGCGAGGCAACAGCGGTCGAGACGGGCCACGCCATCCTGTCATTGGGCAATGCGCTCTACGGCATGGGTCGTTTCGATGACGCGGTGGCGATTCTGCGTCTCAACGTCGAGGCCTTCCCCCAGGGTTCGAGCGTTCGGCAGTCGCTCGGCGAGGCCCTCCTTGCCGCCGGTGACACGGCCGACGCGATCGAGAGCTTGCAGGAGGCCGTGGCGTTCGACGCCGGGAACGAGGAAGCCGCCCGCATGCTCGAAGTTCTTCAAAGCGCGCGCTAACCCGAGCCGACCCGACCCTCGGCCCAAGCGGGCTATTGAGGACGCTCAACCGATCGCCAGCCGGTAGAGGAGCCCGAAGAGCGCCGCACCCGCCAGCGCGGGGATCATCCCGACCCGGAACCGGAGCATCGCCACGCAGGCGCCGATCGCCAGCGCGAGCGCCACCCAATCGACGCTGCTCCAATCAGGCAGAAGAACGCGCAGGGGCCCGACGCGGAGATCGGCGACGCGCGCGAAGAGGGTGTGAACCGAGAACCAGAGGGCGAGGTTCAGGATCACCCCGACGATCGAAGCCGTGATCGCCGCCAAGGCTCCGTTGAGACGCGGCTCTCTCCGCAGGTACTCGGCGTACGGTGCCCCCACGAACACGAACAGGAAGCAGGGCGCGAAGGTCACCCATGTGGTGACGAGGGCACCCAGCGACCCCATCGCCAGCGGCGCAAGATCGCCCGGGTGCCGGAAACCCCCCATGAACCCGACGAACTGGACCACCTGGATGAGGGGACCGGGCGTCGTCTCCGCCATTCCGAGCCCGTCCAGCATCTCACCCGGGGCGAGCCAGTGATAGACCTCGACCGCCTGCTGCGCGACGTACGCCAGCACGGCGTACGCGCCGCCGAAAGTGACGACGGCCACCTTGCTGAAGAACCACGCCTCGGTGACGAGAACGCTGTCGCGACCGCCCCAGGCGGCGAGCGCCGCCACCGGGAGGAGCCAGACGGCGAGCCAGAACGCCGCCGTGCTGAGCGTATGGCCGCCGGCCGGACGGGGAAGGTCGGCCGGTAACGGCGACTGCGTGCGGCCGCGGCTCGACACGTATCCGTACAGGCCGGCCGCCAGCACGATGAGCGGAAACGGGATCCCGAGGAAAAAGATCGCGATGAAAGCGGCCCCCGCCAGCCCGACACGCTCCCGGCTCACCAGCACCCGGCTGCCGATCCGGACGAGAGCCGCCAGCACGACCGCGATGACCGCCGGCTTGAGCCCGAAGAAGAGCGCGTCGAGGAACGCGGTGTCGCGGAACTGGGCGTACAGGACGCTCAGCGCGAAGATCGAGACGAAACCCGGGAGGATGAAGAGAACACCTGCCAGCAGGCCGCCCCGGGCGCCGTGCAGGAGCCAGCCGAGATAGGTCGCCAACTGCTGCGCTTCGGGCCCCGGCAGCAGCATGCAGTAGTTCATCGCGTGCAGGAAGCGGTCCTCGGGGACCCAGCGCCGCTCCTCGACCACCAGCCGGTGCATGACGGCGATCTGTCCGGCCGGCCCGCCGAAGCTGAGCAGGGCGACCTTCAGCCAGGTCGGCAGCGCTTCGCGTAACGGAACGGCGAGCGATTCCTCGGTCGGCGGGTGAGTCAAGCCGGCGTCGTCCGGAGGTGTTCGTACAGGTCGTCGAAGACCGCCGCGCCCCGGTCGAGGCGCGCCTCATCGTCGCGGTGCCCAGCGACGATCCCGCTGATAAGTGCCGCCACGCCCGGCGTCTCGGGCCGGCCGAACCTGTCGTCCTTACAGTCGATGTCGTGCACGATCTCCCCGATCGCGACCAGCGCCTCGTCGCCGAGAGCGAAGCTCGACAGCAGGGTCTCGAAGCTGCACGCCCGGCCGACGTGGGTGTACTCGCCCTCGTACATGTCGAACCGCAGCTCTCCGGCCGCCGGCTCGTATCCATCCGGGGAGACGAACTTGAAGCGCGCGGCGGGATCGATGAAGCGGCGGATCAGCCAGGCGCTCGCCATCCGGTCGACCTTCACGCCCCGACGGGTGACCCACGTCCGTCCTTCCGGCCAGTCGCCGCCGGGTCGCGATCGGTCGGCCGGTCGGGCACGCAATGCCTCCTCCAGGCTGGCAAGGGTCCGCTCGGCGGCGTCACCACCCGGCGACCCGAACCGGTCCTGCGTTCGTACCTCCGTCAACCGTCGCCGGAGCTCGCCGGCCTCGCTCCGCAGCCGCGCCGGGTCCTCATCGTCAACCCCATCGTCTGGGCCCGCGACCTCCAGCGAGGCGAGGAGCTCCTGCGCGGCGAGCACGATCTGGTCGTAGTCGGCCTCGCGAAGGGCTCGAAACTGACCGGTCAGCTTCTCTTCGGTCACCCCATCGACGAAGATGACCTCGCCGATCGCCGCCTCCCCGCCGGCGCGCTCGATCTCCTGACGAAGCCATTCGAAGTCCTCGCGCTCCTCGTCCCCCACCGGGAGGGCGTACACCGCGTTCTGAAGCGGCACCGCTCCGAGCTTCCGCAGCCGCCGTCGCACCTTCACCCGCAGGTAGGCGGGCTCGGGCGGGAACTGGTGGAGAAGCAGCAGCCACGGCCGGACACTGCCCGAGCGCGTATCGGGGACGGCCGCGGAGGTGGACCCGGACGGAGAGCGGCTTGATACAGTTGAATCATGCATAGCACAACTGTATCATGCATCCTCCGGGCCGGCAATCACCGGCCCGGCAAT
>CAZJXR010000040.1:10124-24191 GCA_964550085.1 uncultured Gemmatimonadota bacterium | reverse complement strand
AACGCCGCCGACTACGCGGAGGCGGTCGCGATCAGCCGCAGCTGTCCACACATCGAGTACGGCGGGCGGATCGAGCTGCGCGAGGTCGACCCTGTCGAGTAGCCGGGCGGACGTCGGCGCCACGCTCGACCTGCTCTTCCGGCGTCGCGCCGGTCAGTTGACGGCCACCCTCACGCGGATCTTCGGGATCGAGCAGCTGGATCTGGTCGAGGACGTCGTCCAGGACGCCTTCGTACAGGCGCTGCGACGCTGGCCGCGTAGCGGCATACCGGACAACCCGGGAGCCTGGGTGCTCCGGGTGGCGAAGAACAGGGCCGTGGACCTGCTCCGAAGGCAGGGTCGCTGGGAGGAAAAACGGGCACTGCTCGAGCGCTCGATCCTGCCGGCGCCGGCGCGAGACGGAGGGCAGCGCGTCTTCTTCTCGACCGAGGTCGAAGACGACGAGCTCCGCATGATCTTCGCCATGTGTCACCCCGCCATCCCGCGGGATCAGCGGGTGGCGCTCACCCTGAAAACAATCTGTGGCTTCGGGGTGGGCGAGATCGCGCGCGCGTTCCTGGCGCAGAAGGCGACGATCGCGCAGCGCCTGGTGCGGGCCAAGCGTGCCCTGCGAGAACAGCGTGTCGCGCTGACCATGCCGGAGCTGTCGTCGCTGCCCACCCATCTCGACTCGGTTCTCGAGGTGCTGTACCTGATGTTCAACGAGGGACACACCGCGGCCAGCGGCCACCGGCTGGTCCGCACCGAGCTGTGCGCCGAGGCGATCCGCCTTGTCGAGCTTCTGGCTGCTCACTCGACGGTAGCCGACCCCCGCATCGATGCCCTGGCCGCCCTGTTCCTGTTTCAGGCGGCGCGGATCCCGGCCCGCACCGGCGCCTCGGGCGAGCTGGTCCCGCTAGCGGAGCAGGATCGCGGGCGCTGGGACCGGAGACTGATCCGACGCGCTCTACTCCACTATCGGCGGTCTGCGCGCGGTGAGGCGGTGACCTCGTATCACCTGCAGGCGGAAATCGCCAGCTGCCATACGCTGGCCCCGAGCTACGCGGGCACCGACTGGCCCCGGATCCTCGCCTGCTACGATGAGCTCATGCGAATCGACCCCTCGCCCGTGGTCGCGCTCAATCGCGTGGTGGCCGTGGCCGAGGTCGAGGGTTCGGCGGCCGGACTCGCTGCCCTGGAGGCGCTGAAAGAGGAGGGGTCACTCCGCTCCTACTATCATCTGTTCGCCGTCGAGGCGGAGCTGCTGGCGCGGCTCGGGCGCGCCCGCGAGGCGCGGGGTGCAATCTCGACCGCCTCCTCTCTGACCCGTTCGCAGCCCGTGCGGCTCCACCTCGCCCGCCGCGCCCGGGCCTACAGCCAGAGCGACCGGTGATTCGAACCCTTCTGATCGTGACCGTCACGCTGTTCGCAGGTCCGGCGGCCATGAACGGGGCCCAGGATTCTTCGCCGCCGTTCTTCGAGCAGATCGTGGGCGAGTGGCAGGGAGAGGGGGAGCTGTTCGGACGGCCGGCGCGGTTCGAGATGCGGTGGGAGTGGGAGCTCGACCGGAAGTTCGTTCGGTTGACGTACGCGATCCGCGGCGACGTCCAGATGGACGCCATCGCCCACTATCGACTCGGAGATGCAAACCCGCTCGATGGGGTGTGGCTCGATTCGCGGGGCGAGGTGCTCGAGCTGAGCGCGACGCTGACGAATGCGGTGCTGGACACGCAGTGGCGCTCGCCGACCGAGCGGGGCCGCACCAGCTACCAGCTCTTCGGCACGGATTCGCTCGTCGTCCGCGACTCGTATCACGACGGCACCGATTGGAAGCCGTTCGGACAGGCGCGCTACGCGCGGGTCGGCGCGGGGAAGGCGGTCCCCGGGCGTTAGCAAGCTGCATGGGGCACTTACGGCTGGAGCCCATCGGCTTCTGAGAGGTTGCGGGAGGCTGACGTCCGCACGACCTTGCGGCTCCATGAAAGCCCCGAGTTCGACACTCGTCGTGGCGGTTGCGCTTACAACGCTCGGATGCGGCGACAGCGGACGATCGCGAGCCGTGTCGGTCGAGCCCAGCCCGAACGTGGTCGATGTGACGGCGCGGGGTCTGGCCTTCGAGGCGCCCGACCGGGTTGAGTCGGGATGGACGACGTTCCGTCTGCACAACGAATCTCCTCTCATCCACTTCGCGGTTCTGGAACGGCTACCCCAAGGCATCGGGATCGAGGATGTCCACCGGGCGAGCGCGCCCATCTTTCAGGAAGGCATGAATCTGCTGAACGAGGGCCAACCGGAGGCGGCGCACGAGAAGTTCGGCGAGCTCCCCGAGTGGTTTAGCGACATCGTTTTCATGAGCGGTCCCGGCCTCATTTCGCCAGGACGAACGGCGGAGACCACCGTGTATCTGGAACCCGGCACGTATCTACTCGAGTGCTACGTGAAAACGGACGGCGTTTTTCACTCGTTCAGCGAGTCGGATTCGGCATACGGGATGATCCATCAGCTGACCGTGACCGAGGATAGCAGCACCGCGCGGGAGCCCAACGCCACGATCACGATCACGCTGTCGAGCGTTCGCGGGCTGGAAGTGGAAGGAGAGCCCGCGATCGGTCCGAACACGGTGGCGGTTCATTTCGAAGACCAGACGACCCATGAGAACTTCGTCGGACACGACGTCCACCTGGCCCGTCTGGATCAAGGTACAGCCCTCGACGTGCTGGCCGGCTGGATGGACTGGACTCGAGCGAACGGCCTCGAAACACCTGCTCCGGCCGAGTTCCTGGGCGGCACGCACGAGATGCCCGCCGGAGGCATCGCGTACTTTACGGTGAATCTGGAACCGGGCCGCTACGCCTGGATCGCCGAGGTGAGCAATCCGGTCGAGAAAGCGATGCTGACGACGTTCACCGTTTCGGCGAGCGAGGAACGGTAGCCGCTCGGTCCGACCGGCGCGCGGGCGGTCAGCGCCAGAGCGACTCCAGCGCTTCCTCCGATCGAGCCCCCTTGCTGATCTGCGGGATCGCTTCGCGGGCGGAGGGCAGGTACGAGATCTCGACCTCGCCCGTCCCGCGCTCGACCCAGAAGGTCGCGGGCTTGGTCGGATCGCCGTTCCAGTAGCTGACCCGACCGGTCAGCACATCGCCGACGCGCATCCCCGCCGCTTGGGCGTTCGATCCAGCGAGCACCTCGGTCACCTCGGCGCCGCCGGTGAGCGAGCCGACATCGGTCCGGAACCCGAACTCGAAGATCTCGAGCTGGGGTCGGGAACAGGCGGCGCCGGAGTAGTTGCAGAAGCCGAGGATCTCCAGCTCGTCGCTTCCCAGAACGAAGGTGTCGTAGAACGCGCCCCAGTCGGTTCCTGTTATCGCCTCCAGCTCGGCCCGCATGCGTGCGTCATCGTACGATCCCTCGTCCGCACGGAAGACGCCGGCGAGCCAGTCGCCGATGCCGGATGCGCCGCCGCTCTGAAGCCGTATTCCGGCGTCGATGAGAAGACCGAGGAGGAACCCCTTCGCGTACGGGAGGCGGTTGTAGCTCGCGTCGCTCCAGTAGCGGGCCTCGAGGTCGGCCGATGTCGCGGTGAACGCCACGGGGTTGCTGTAGTACTCCCGCAGGAACCGGTTGATGACCCCGATCATCCCTTCCGTCGACACGATCCCGAGACCGTACAGTGTGCTCCACGCCTGGTACTCGGTAACGCCCTCCTGAAACCATTTGTACCACCCCTCGCCCCGACCGGATTCCGGTCGCAGGAACGACCCGTTCCAGGTGTGAAAGTGCTCGTGCGCCACGATCCTGAGCGTCTCGTGGGTGGAATCGTCGAGCGGCGCGGCGGGATCCGGGTAGAGGGCGATCGCATTCGCGACCACCGTCCCGCCTTTGCTGTGAGGTGCCCCCTCGACCAGGACGACCATCTGCTTGATCGCCGGATAAAAACCCATCAGCTCGACCTGCGACTCGAATATGCGGCGAACCGCGTCCACGAAGTCGCGATCGGCGAACTGCCAATCTCGACCGTGAATGAGGATCTGCACCTCCCCGCCGTCGACCATCAGCGAGCTCGTCCGATAGTCGCCGGCCACGATGAGCGAGCGCGACAGCTCCCACAGGTCGGCGATCGAGTCGAGATCCGGCAGGTTGATGAACGCCCGTTCGTACCGACCCGCTTCGATCCGAAGCCGAACCGGAGTCGTCGCGTACGCCCCGCTGGTCAGGAACACCGCATGACCCCAGAGAAACGCCCAGTTCGGCAGAAGAGTCGGGCGGAAGAGGTCCTCGCGAGTCTGCCCGACGAAGCTCGTCTTCCGCGACACGATCTCGTACGTGAGCGAGTAGTCGGTCTCGGTGCCGATTACCACCCATTCGGAGTCGCCGCGACGGTGCGTCTCGAGCTCCCCACTGGCAGAGCGCGCCCGGAGGTTGGTGACGCCATCGGCAAAGGCGACCCCGGCCCACGGTTGGAGCGCGAATCTCACCGAGTCGGCCATGGCGGGAAGCTCCATGGTGACCGAGAGGCGGCGATCGCCGAGAGACAGCGTGACGCGGGCGGCACGAGGGGGTCGGTCCATCGGTTGCGGGGTCGTGTCGGCGGTCGGTGGCGAGATCCGGTCGCCGGCCGGCGGGTCGGGCGGATGCAAGAAGTCCAGGCGTGAGGCGTCCGCCCCCATCCACGCGGCGAGAAATGTGACAGCGAGGGTGGTTGATCGCAGCATCGCCCGGCTCCCTGAACGATGATTCAACGCCTGGGCGCTTGGCGGTGTGACACCCTCGCTAGGGGTCGCTTAAGTGATGACCGCGCACGACGTGGTCCACGCGACGCGGGAGGGCTGGCACCGAAGGGCAATCGGTGCCCGCCCCGTGATTGGCCAGGCTCGGGTGCCTGGGTGTAGTGAATCAGGAAGAACGTTAGCCGGCCGCAGCCGCCAGCTCGCGCACGGTGCTCGCCAGCATCCGGACCTTGGCGGCGTCGGCGGACCCGCTCGCCTCACCGGCGAGATCGGTGCCCAGCCGGGTCAGGCGATCCCGGCGTGCGGTGCCCGAGGCGCTTTCCGCCTCCGCCAGCTCCTTCCGGACCCATTGGATCTGCTCGGCGGAGAGGCCCCTCGACCGCTCGAGCTGATCGACATAGGCGCGTGCGAGGGCGAAGGTCGCCGGCCACACGAACTGTGGTTGCCCCTGGGTGTTCAGGTAGTCGAGCCTCACCGTGTTGGCCGCCTCGATCTCGTTCTGCGAGATGTAGGCGCTCGGCGTGAGCTCGAAGATGTCGAGCCCGCGCGCGATCTCCGAGCTCACGATCACCCCGTTGTACCAGTACACCGACCAGCTGCCGCCCATCTGCATCCGGGTCGGGTCCACCGGGCCGCGATCGTGGAACGCGATCTCCACCGGGTTCGCAGGATCGGTCCAATCGAATACCGAGATACCGCCCTGATACCAACCCTGGACCATCACGTCGCGGCCCGGGATCGGGATCAGCGACCCGTTGTGGGCGACGCAGTTCTCCTCAGGTGTCTGCGGGGCCGGCAGCTTGTAGTAGCTTCCGAATTGCATCTGCCGGTTCTGGAGGGTGAAGATCGCATCCGCGCCCCACTCCTCGGGGTCGGAGGCCCGGCACTTCGGCGCGCCTCCTCCTCCCCACTCGTCGCTGAACAGGATCTTGGTACCGTCGTTGTTGAAGGTGGCCGAGTGCCAGTACGAGAAGTTCGAGTCGCTCACCGCCCCGATTCGCTTCGGGTTGACCGGATCGGAGATGTCGAGCAGCAGCCCGTAGCCGCCGCAGGCGCCGCCGGCAAGACCGATCGCCGGGTACAGGGTGATGTCGTGGCACTGCGTGGGCCCGCGACGCGGTCCGCGCTGGCCGATCATCTCCGCGATCATGATCGGCAGGTAGTCACGCAGAGCGGTGCTGTCGGCGGCCGTCGGCGCACCGGTCCCGCCCCGCGCCTTGACGATGCTGTCGAGCATGGGCGTAGTCATGCGGTTGGGCAGCACGACCGGCTGTCCCTGGATGTCGACCACGAATTCACCCCGCGCCTTCGCTTGCTCGATCGCCGCTAGGTCGTCCGGCGCCAGGCCGTGCGTCGGCGGCGCCTCCAGGTCGCTGAAGATGCGCGGCGAGCTGACGATCGCCGCCTGCTCGGGATACGCCAGCGGCACCCGGATGACCTCGATGCGGAACAGGGCCGAGTTCGGGTCCTCTTCCGGTAGAGCGTCCGTGCAGCCCGGCAGCTCCTCGGCCGGCCGCACCGGAGCGGCGCCGGAGACGTAGATGTAGACGTTCTCCTTGTCGTTCGGATCCACCAGCACCGAGTGCGTGTGGGATCCGCGGCAGGTCTGCACGTTGGAGATGTACTCGGGGTTCCGGATGTCACTGATGTCGAAGATCCGGATCCCGCGCAGGCGGTGGTGGCTCACCTTCTCCTCCACGCCTTCGGTGCCGCAGTCGAGCCGGCCGCCGAACCCCTCGCCAGAGACAAACAGGAGGTTCTGGTACACGGAGACGTCGCTCTGGGATGCCGGGCAAACATACCCGACCACCAGGGAGGGTCGGGCGGGATTGGAGATGTCCCACACCTGGATGCCGTTGTAGTTACCCTGGATGGCGTAGTTGTCCAGAAACGCGAGGTCGGAGTTGGTGACGCCGACGAACGCCTCCGGCGTTGGCGTCTTCGAGACGACCCGGAGGTTCCATACGGCCTCTTCAGCATCCCACAGCCCCGGGGCCAGCCCGACACGCGGGTCGGTGCCCGACCCGGCCGCCGTCGCGGGTTGCGCGGCCGCAGGGGCCGACGCCGGCTGCGACGTGGTGGTGGAGGATGCACAGGCGATGGTGCCCAACAGGCCCGCTACCAGCGGAAGCGAGAGGAGTCGGGTGGCGGCCGTCCCGACGTCGGGACGACGTGTCGGAGCAAGGGATTTCATGGCGGTTTCCTGTGTTGGAGCGAAGTCGGACTCGATCATGGCTTGTTTCCTGATGAGGGCGGCGAGCCGGCACCTCCGGCCGCCATCTCGTCCAGCATGAGCTGCATGCGGGCGATCTCGCTGCTCTGGTCGGCCTGGATGTCGGAAGCGAGCTTGAACGACGCCACGTCCAGCGCCGCGCCGTCGGTGGCGAAAAGCTCATCCACCATGGTGACCGCACCACGGTGGTGCTGGATCATGAAGGTGAGGAAGAGGCGATCGAACTCTTCGCCCCTCGCCTCGTCCAACTCCTCGAGCTGACCCTGCGCGAGCATGCCGGGCATGTGCATGGCGTGGTCGGCGCCGTGCACCATCATGGTGAGACCCGAGATGTGCACCTCGGGGACCGGCTGATCGCGATCGCGGAGCCACTGCTGCATGAGGGCGATCTCGTCGTTCTGGGCGTTGATGATGCGGGCGCACAGTATCTGAACCGATGGGCTGGCACCGTGGGTGGGTGCCAGTCCCGCCATCACCAGCGCCTGCGCGTGGTGACCGATCATCCCGGTCATGAAATGGACGTCGGCCTCGGTGAACTGCATGCGGGCGCTGTCCGTCCGCGCATAGTACAGGCTCTCCAGCTCCTCGGTCGACGTCGCGGCCGGTTCCGCCGCTGTCTCCGGTGGGGTTCCCGCCCCGTGCGAACAGGCCGCGGAGGCGAGTCCGGCGAGCAGGACCCACACGAACCAATGGGCGTGAACGATTCTCATGCTTGGTCTTGTCGTTTGTCTCCCCCGAGAGACTCCGCGAAAAGCCGGGTGGCTGCCGCGCGCAAGATATTCCGTCCGCGGACACGCCGCCCGTTCGCACAGGCCGTGGCGTGGGGCGTCGGTCGGTGAACACCCGAGGCACGCGATCCGTTTGACGGCCGTCGACAGCCGGCCCGCGCGCTCTCGAGGAGGGAAAGTGGCGGCCGGATTCGATCCTCACCCCGTGTCGAGCAGATCCTCGAGGTCCAAAGGTCGAGTGAACATGGCCAGGGCGCCGTCGGACGCGCGGGGCCAGGTCTCGCGCGGACGATCGTAGTACAGCTCGATCCCGTTGCCGTCCGGATCGCGGAGGTACAGCGCTTCGCTGACTCCGTGATCGGCGGCGCCCTCGAGCGCAATGGAATGGGCTCGCAGCCGGCGTAGTGCGCCGGCCAGGCTTGCCCGGTCCGGATAGCGGAAGGCCACGTGGTACAGTCCGGTCGTCCCCAGAGGTGGCGGGCCACCTCCTCGACTCTCCCACGTGTTCAGCCCTACATGGTGGTGGTATCCGTCCGCCGCCAGGAACGCGGCCGAGTCGCCGATCCTCTGCATTACCTCGAAGCCGAGCACCTCGGAATAGAAGTGGATGGCGCGCTCGAGGTCAGCGACCTTCAGGTGCACGTGCCCCACGCAAACCCGTGGATCAAGCCCCATGTGACCACTGCTTCGCGGCGCTCAACGTCCTCGGGCTTTGCGCGCGAGTAGAAACCGCGTTCCCGGACTGGCAAACAGGGGGAGGTGCTCCTCCGGAACGCCCACCTCGCGGGCGAAAGGCTCGAGATCCCGGTGCTCGATGCGCACATCTTCGAAACCGGCCTCGCGGGCGAGCGCTGCCAGCTCATCGTCCTCGTAGAAGCGGAGCCTGGAGGCCATCGGCTCCGGTGCGGCCGGCGTTCCCTTCAGCTCGGGATCGCTCCCCAGCACGACGAGGCGGCCGCCTCTGCCCAGCACGCGCCGGATCTCCGACAGCGCGGCGACCGGATCGGAGAGGAATCCGAGCACCCCGGTCATGGCCGCGCAGCTGAAGGTGGCATCGGCGAACGGCAAACGGTCGGCCGCCGCCAGACGGACCTCCAGGCGACCCTCCGCGACCGCTTGACGGTTCGCCTCCCGGGCGAGCCGCACCATGTCCCCGCTGTGATCGACCGCCGCCGCCCGGCATCCGCTCCGCATGGCGTCCTTCAGGAGCGCGCCGCCCCCGCACCCGATCTCGAGCAGGTAGTCCTCCGGGCTCAACGCGAGCTCGTCCAGGATCACGCGAAAGTTGGGGTAGTGGTAGAGCGGGTCCTCGTAGACGGATCGGGCCTGAGCGCCGGACGGGCGGCGGGCCTTCCGGTCGGTCAGCCAGTCGCCGAGGCCCGCGGGAGCCGTCGCGCGCAGCAGCGGTGCCGCGACCTGGCTCGCGAACCAGCCGGTGAGCTCGTCGGCGTCGCCGATCAGGCGGCCCCACCCCCGGTGCTCGAGTGTGACTCGCGTGCCGCCATTCGCCGGCTCCAGCCCCAGCGCGAGCTCTGTCGTCTCCTCGGGCTCCCAGTCGGCGGGGTGCCACGCGAGCACGATCCGCGCGCCGGGTTGCCAGGAGACGATGCGGCCGACCTCGAACTCACCCGCGGCAATCCTCCCATCCGCACCCGGCTCGAACTCGATCCCCGCTCGATCCAGGGCGGAGACGAGTTCCTCGACGAGCAGCTCGAACGCCCGCGCGGGCTCGAGGGCTACGTCGAGGCTGACGTAAACCGTGCTCCCGTCGCTCGGTCCGTCGCGATTCAATGCAGGTAGTACTCGACCGTGGCCACCACTCGAACCGTCTTGTGCAGCTGCGCTTCCTCCGAGATGCCGGCCGCCGCATCCCGCGGCAGGATGACGAAAACCCCCTGATTGGCGCGCCGGATTCCGCCCAGACGACTGCGCGAGTTCGCCGCGAACTGCTCGGCCGCCTCCCGCGCCGAGGCCGTCGCCTCGGCGATCATCTCCGGCTTCAGCGCGTTGAGTTGCTTGAACAGGAAGGTCGGTGTCGCCGGGCCCCACCCGGTGCCCGAGCGGAGGACCACTCCGCTCGCAACCAGCTCGCCCACGGATTGACTGGCCACGTGGATGCGCATCGGATCGTCGCTCCGCACCATGAGACGCTGCTGTACCACGTAGCGGAGGCCGCTCGGCGCCGGCTCGCCGACCAGGTTGGCCGCGCGATCGGTCACCTCCACCCCCTGGACCTCCACCTGGGCCGTGTCGACGCCGTGTCGGGCCAGGAACTCCATCACCGAGGCGGAGCCCCGGTCGATGATCGCCTGCGCGCCGCTCAGATCGTCCGCGCTGGCCACGATCTGGAGCGGCCACAGGGCGAGGTCCGCCTCGACGTCCCGCTCGGCGAGCCCCTTCACGGTCACGAAGCGGTCCGCGGTCCGGCCGGACACGAAGCCATGGCCGACGAACCAGCCGGCGACCGCCAGTCCGATGGCGACGACGATCGCGCTCAGGACGCTGTCGGTTTTCATTCCTTCCGAACTACTCGTCCAGATACTGGATGGCGAACGGGCCTTGTCCTTGAGCGTCCAGGATCACTTCTTCGGATCCCGTAAAGGCGCGCATCTTCGTGCCACCAGGGAGCGCGACGATCGAGCCGGGCGCGAACTCCTTGGCCGCGTCACGGCTCAAGTCCTCGCCGTAGGCGAAGAGCAGCGTTCCGGAGTAAATGGTGACAATCTCGGCTCCCGGGTGGGTATGCGGTCGTCCGGTCCAATTCGGTGGCAGCTTGAAGCGGATGAGGTAGTGGCCCTCGCCGGACGGGTCTCCATACAGAACCGCCATGTGGTAGCCGCCCTCGGTCTTCTGCCACTCGATGTCCTCGGGCGAAACCCGCACCACTCCGGCGCTCGTTTGTGCCTGGGCGTTTACCGCGTCCGGAACGAGCAGGAGAACGATGAAGGTGGCGAAGATCGAGAGGATGGTGCGCACAGTGGCCTCCTGGTTCGAGAACTTCGAGAGAATAGGGCCGACTGACGACCGAATCCAGACAGGATCGGCGCACTCACCCGTTTCGCCGGACCAGGGAGGCGAGCTTGCGCACGGTATTCCAGTTCCGCGCCGTTCCCCGCACTTCGAGTCTCTTCTCGATCACCGCGCTCGTCAGGCGGGAGCGACCGACGCCGTCGGGATAGACGATGTACAGCTGCCGTTGGGAGGCGCGCAGAACCTCGCGTCCGACGATCTCTCGCTCCAGGGCCTTCACCCGCTCCGCATCGGCCGGGCTCGCCAGGAACATGACCAGGAGGCGAGCCGGATCGCGCTCGGCCTCCTCCGGAAAGGGGTTGCCGGCCACGATATCCGCCCACTCAGCGGCCGTCCGTACGAAAAACTCGGTGTCGAGATCGAGCCGCTCCTCCGCCGCCGCTCCCAACATCGTCTCGAGCTGGGACGGAGTGCGGTCACCGCTCTCGAACACCACGTTGCCGCTCTGGAGAACGGTCTTCACGCTCCCGAGGCCGAGCTCGCCGAGCAGACCACGAAGATCGGCCATCTTGACCCGGTTGTGGCCGGCGAGGTTCACCGCACGGAGCAGGGCGACGTGAGTTGGCGTCATCCCGGCTATGGTAGGCCAGCCCAGCGTTCCGGGCCAGAGCGGGGAGGCCGATTCGCCGCGCTTGTCCCATCGGATACGAGTTGCCGTCCGCGCTGGTGATTGCCGCGAGATGGTCGCTTCGGGCAGCTGGCGGGCTCGTGCCGTAAATTTCGCTCTCAGGTCAGGCGGACGAGTACAGCCCTTCCGATGTCGGGGGCGGCTTCCCGCGAGAGCTCGTGCGCCTGCCGGGGCGAAGGAGGCCCGGTGGCAATCCCCCAGCATACCTGCGGGGACAGTGGAAAGGAGAGTGGCCATGTCCGTGAATCTCGCCATTTCGGTGTTGGCAATGATGACGGCCCTGCCTGCGGCCCCGCAGCAGGATGCGCAGGCGATCCTCGCCACCATGCGGGAGAAGCAGCTCGAGCGTTGGGAGACCGTGGACAACTACGCGGTCGAGCAGCGGATGGAGGGCGCGCAGACGATGTCGGCGCCGATCTATTTCGAGAAGACGACGGTCGGCGAGCTGGTCACCTTCCGGCAGGTTCCGCTCAACGAATGGATGAAGGAAGGGACCGGGAATGAGGGCATGTCGGCCGAGGGGTATGAGGCGATGGCCGAAGGGTACGAGATGATGGGCGATGCCTTCGTCGAGCAAGGGAACCCGATGAGCCCGTTCGTGAAGGACATGACCGACGACGCGGCTCTCATGATGCGGATGACGGCGGAGGCCGAGCGAAGCGGAGCGGCCTACGCCGACGAGATCGAGGATGCGCCCAACGTGGCCGCCATCGCCCAGTTCGCCCAGCACGCTCGTCTGGTGGGGAAGGAGGCCGTGGACGGCCGCGAGGCGTTTCACCTCCGCGCGGACGACGTTTCGGCGAAGATGAAACAACCCGAGGGGAATGCCGAGTTCACGATGCATGCGATGAGCATGTGGATCGACGCGGCCGAGTACGTGCCGCTCCGGTTGACGATGGAGGGCGAGCTCGAGGCGGAAGGCAAGCGAACCCCGCTCACCTTCGAGATCTTGGACCAGAACTACGACCATTTCGGCCCGCTGTACGAGCCGCAGCGCCGCGTCGTGCGCCTCGCGGGCCTGATGGAGGCGATGGCCACCGATCCCAAGCGCAAGAAGGAGCTGGAGCAGATGCGCAAGGATTGGGCGAAGCTCGAGGCGCAGATGGCAGAGATGGAGGAGCAGCTCGCCGAGCTGCCACCCCAGGCGCGCCAGATGGTCGAGGGTCAGATGGAGAAGGCGAGACGGCAGATGGAGATGATGAACGAGGAGGGGATCCTCGAGTCGGTGCTCGAGATGAAGTTCCTCGGCTACAACGAAGGGCCGCCCGTCGACTGGATGCCGTTCGGAATCGAAACGCCCGGCTCCATGTTGAAGGAACCGGGGTCGTGAACCCGGGCGGGAGACGGCGCGTCCATTCTGGACACGCCGTCTCCATCGCCAAGCCCGTCACCGAGGCTCGCTCGGGCAGCGGCGATCCTCTCCGCCGAGTGAGCCTCAGGCCATCGTCTTCAGGTACGCATCCAGACGGTCGAAGCTGATATCCGCGCCGTCCTCCATCCCCGTCTCGAGCCCTCGGTCGCGCGCCTCCTTGGAGGGGGAGAGAATCGTGCAGGTCATCGTGGTCTTGCCGTCCTTCTCGACCAGGACCAGCGTATTGAGCACCTCGGGCCAGTCCCCTCCCCAGGCCTCGGTGTAGACGAGCTGCTCCGGCGGCGTGATTTCCTTGTAGACACCGTGCATCTCCATCTCGGTGCCGTCCGTACGGCGCCAGACGAAGTGCCACTTGCCGCCCGGCCGCAGGTCGATCTCGCACACGGGCATCGTCCACCCTTCCGGGCCCAACATCCAGTGCGGCACGTGCTCGGGGTTGGTCCACGCTTCCCACACCAGCCTGCGCGGCGCGTCGAACACCCGCGTCATGGCGGCCTCCCGATCCGAAGGCTTGGTGAACTTGGTCGCGCGGGGTTTACGCGCCGTTTTCGTCCTGGCCATGGCTCCTCTCTTTCTCTTTCATCTGCTGCAGGTAACGATCCAGGCGTCTGTAGCTCTCGTCCCAGAAGTGACGGAAGTCATCGGTCCATTCGCTGACCTCCTTGAGCGGTGCCGCCTCGAGCCGGCAGGGACGCCACTGGGCCTCCCGCCCGCGGGTGATGAGACCCGCCCGCTCTAGCACCCGCAGGTGCTTGGAGACGGCCGGCCCGCTGATGTCGAACGGCGCCGAAAGCTCCTTCACCGTGGCCTCGCCCTCGGCGAGACGGACGAGGATCGCCCGACGCGTGGGGTCGGCGAGAGCGCCGAAGATGGTGCTCAGGGGATCCGCTGCGGTCGGCATCTGTCACTAACTGCTTCCTCGAGTGTGCGGGCAGGCCTGTGTATAACCAGAAGGTTAACTAACCATATGGTTATATACATCGGGACCGCCGGTTCGTCAAGTCTGCCGTGCCGGCCCCGTTCGCGACCCGAATGGAGCGATGCGCATCGATCCGGCGCGGACGACGCGTTCAGAGGGGATCGGGACTCGAGAAGGCGTTTCGCATCCAGCGACTGTGCTTTGCGACATCCGCTCCCTGCTCGATCGCCTCGGCCAGATAGACGAGCGACTGAACGCGAGCCGTGAAGGACAACCGTTGCTCGAACTCCTCGTCGAGGGGGAGGGCATAGCTGCGGCGGACTTCCTGGGCGAACTCCAAGCCTCGCCACGTCACCAGGACCACGAAGTCGAGAACCGGGTCGGCGAGGGCGGCGTCCGTCCAGTCGATGATCCCCATCAGCTGCCCGGAGTCCGGGTCAACCAGCAGATG
>CAZJXR010000040.1:0-10114 GCA_964550085.1 uncultured Gemmatimonadota bacterium | reverse complement strand
CAGGTCGTTGTGGACGAAGCGAAGGGGACCCGGAAACGAGCGCGGAGGCGCGGCGACCTGGCGCAGCCAGTCCAACGCTCGCTCGACGGACGCATCGACACCGCGCAGCGACGCCTCCAGCTCCCGTGCTTCGTCGAGCCACTCCGCGGCTCCTTCCTCGACCGGGCGGACTCCGACCGCACGCGCGTCAGCTTCAGTCACCGAGTGGATAGCGGTCAACGCGCCGCCGAGTTGGGCGGCGAGCGTCGCGGCCGGTCGAACCTCCGGATGGTCGGCACGCACGCCCGGCACGAGGCGATGACCCGCGAACAAGTACGGAAAGTGGGGTCCCGGTGCTCCCTCCAGCTCCATTCTGGGGACGGCCAGCGGGCTCAGGATCGGGGCGACGAGGCCGTGGACCGCGCGCTCCCACTCGAGCATCGCCGCGTATTCCGCCCGCCGCGGGAATCGAAACACCCAACCGTCAGCCGTCTGATAAGCGTCGAACTCCCACCCCGAGCCGAGGTGCTCGAGCCCTCGGGGGTCGACGTCGGGAAACTGGGCGCCGATTGCCGCACCTGCCGCTTGCAACGTCAGCACCCGGTCCGGGTCCCATGGTCGGTCTGCTGTCATGCCCTCAACCGTTCGGAACAACAGCCGCGTCAGGACCCGGCCGGGGCCGCTGTCGCGTCCGGGCCCGGTTCGAGCGCGATCTCCATCTGCACGTTGCAGCGCGCGTAGGGAGAAGCTCGCCCCGGCACCGTCTTGAACCCGAGCTTTCGGTAGAGGGCGATCGCCGGCTCGAGGATGGAATTGCTCTCCAGATACACGCTCGTGGCGCCCAGCTCGCGGGCCCGTTGAAGCGCCGCGCGGCCCAGACGCCAACCGATCCCCTTCCCGCGCACCCGTTCATCGACCGCCATCTTCGCCAGCTCGAGTCGATTCCCCTCCTCCGGCTCCATCGGGATGAGCGCCACCGTGCCGACGATCTCGCCGTCGTACTCGGCCATGAGGATGGCGCCACCCGGGTCGAGGATCGTCTCGCGCGGATGGTCAAGGTATTTACGGTCGGTATCCTCGACCTCCCAGTATTTCTGGATCCAGGCGAGGTTCAGGTCACGAAACGCCTCCTGATGCTCATCCCGGTAGTCGACGATCTCGACCTGCTCGTCCTGGCGCCGACGATACCGGTCTTTCACCCGATCGAACAGCGATCTTTCCTCGAGCCGCCGCTCGATCTCGGCCAGCGCCTCCCACAAGTCGACGCTCGTTTCGGACAGCAGCTCGTCGACCGCCTCGCTCACGTCGGAGCATTGCACGCGGTGGCGGGGAATGAGAGCGTGTGCCGCCCCCGTAAGCTGGATGACGTTGACCCGCCCGTCGCTCTCGTCCCTGGCGGTGCTGATGAGGCCGTCTGCCTTCATCTCGGTCGTGATCTGGCTGACGCATGCGTGCGAGTGCCCGATGCGCCTGGCAATCTCGGTAGTCGAGATCCCCTCCGGCTCGTTCGACAGCACATAGAAGACCGGCCACCACTTCGGCTCCAGCCGCACATCGTAGAGATCGTACGTCCTGCGGGCATCCTCGGTGATGAGCCCGCTCACGTGGCGCAGCCGGCTTCCGATGGCCATCGGACCGACTTGATCGAAGAAGCTGGTCGGCATGGGGCCTCCAAGTTAGGCTATTACGTAAGCACTAACATATCTACCGTCTTGGATCCCCCAGGTTCCCATCTGCGGCCGTGATTGTGCCCCGATTGTCTGGTGCGCGGAGGGCCCCGGCGGGGAGTGCGGGGCGACCCTGCCCCGGCGCTCAGCGACGAAGGACGCGGGACGGCGAGGTCGTGTCCACGAAGACGATTCCGTCGAACTGGCTCCCGACCGAGATGCCGGTCGCGAACCCGAGGTCTTCGGCGGCGTAGCCGATCATCCGGATGAGCCGCGGCTCCATCAGCCAGCCGCCCGCCGGACCCGTGGCGGCACCCCGGAGATCGGTGATCAGCAGAGAGGCACCGAGCCGCAGGCCGACCCGGTGCAGCGCCTCTTCGAGGCTTCCGACCGGGGCCGGGAGCAGCCGAGTGTCGATGATCTGGCGCCCGCTCGCGCCCGAATAGCTTCCTGCATAGGTCAGCAGCCCGAAGGCGCGGTAGTCGTCGCCGAACAGCCGCGACAGCTCACCGCCCATCGACCCGCCGCCCCAGTAGTTGGCCCACTCGTGCGCGGCGCGGCTGATGTGTCCATCGTGCGCCCACACGACGACCCGCGTGTCCGGCGGCCGGCGTTCCAGCACCCACCCGATGTTCTCGGCCATGGCGCTGTCTCGATCCGCGAACTCGCCCGTC
This sequence comes from uncultured Gemmatimonadota bacterium, assembly GCA_964550085.1. Lineage (GTDB taxonomy): Bacteria > Gemmatimonadota > Gemmatimonadetes > Palauibacterales > Palauibacteraceae > JBFILW01. The sequence goes on along the minus strand of CAZJXR010000040.1, from coordinate 7,794 downwards.
AGGGCGACGAGGGCGGCCTGCCGGACGACGTTCGCGTTCTGGAGGGCCCACTCCACTGCGGCGCTGTCGGTCCGGTCCGCGGCGCTGGCCAGCCAATCGTCCCGATTCTCCTGAATGCGCTCGTAGGCCAGGAGCGCGTTCTCGTACCAGGACCGCCGAACGGCGAGCGCGCCCTGCGGGTAGTACGCCTCCCGCCACGCGTCACGGTAGGCGGCGTAGAGACTGTCGATGGGTGGCCCAATGGTCGGCTCGACCCGGGCGAGGAACGCCGACACGCTGTCGATCGGCGCCGCCGGATCCTGCATGTCGAAGCCGACGAACTCCACCATGCGGTCGGGATGCCGGACGTTATGGGCGCGCATCCATTCGATCAGATCCCGCATCTCCTCCGTGTTCCACACCTGGAACATGGCGCGCATGAGTACCCCGATATCGCCCGGAGCCCCTCGGACGTAGCGGTTGATCGGCTCGACCGCGAGCTGGTTGGCCTCGATCGCGAACACCCCGAAGCCCTTCTTATCGACCAGATAGGCGAGCAGGCGGTGCTTGACGCGGAAGAACTCGCTGCTGCCGTGCGTCGCCTCGCCGAGCGCGACGAGCCGGGCGTCCCCGACGATGTCTCCGAGCGGTTCCAGGTCGCGAAAGTCATCTGTGCCTGCAGGGCCGGCATCGACGGTCGAGAACGGGTGCGATCGGGCGGTGAGCCAGTCAATGGTTGCTGCGGTCGGCGCATCGGCGGCCGGTACCGCGTCCCACGTTCGGCCCCCGACCTCCACCGACAGGTCGTCGAACCAGACGGTCCCGGTGCCGCGCAGCCCTGCGGTCACCACGAGGGAGTGCGCGGTCGAGTCGACGAAGATCGAGAGCTCGAGCGCCTGCCACTGCTCGGCATCACGCCCGCCCGCCTGCGCGTCGCGTTCGTCCGCCGGCGCATCGCGCCCGCCCATCAGCGCGGCACTGTCGGAAGCGAGCACCTCCGCGCCCCAGGCCTCCAGCACCAGGCGCGCTTCGCCGTCGAGATCCTCGGTCCGTACCCACCCGGTCAGACGCACGCGCTCACCCCACGCAAATCGGGGCGCGATCCAGTGGCGGAGGGCGTGCTCGCCGGCCTGATCTCCGTCGCCCGGCGAGCGGGCGATTCGCAGGCTCCGTGCCGCGCTCCGCCGGATCACGCTGTCGACGCTGAACTCGCCCCCGTCGGCGCGCGCGACCAGCGTCCACCCCCACGGGCGGGAGAAGCCCTCCACTGCGGGCCGCTCGAAGCCGAGGTTGAGCGGGATCTGGGCGGCCAGGTCGGGGGCGGACCGCGGACCGAGTCCGAGGAGAGCGAAGACGAGGGCGAGGCGGAGAGCGCGCATCACGGGGAGGCGGGCGATCGGTGAACGACAATCGGAGCGGGCGGTGCGCTGATGCGTCTCCGTGTGGCGGACTATAACACCTTGGCTTAAGTTCGATATGTTCTATAACAATACCCCAGCTAAGCTACGCCGGCGAACAAAGGCATGCAACTCACCAGGGACGGGCCGCAACCGCTTTTTCGGCAGATCGAGGCGCGGCTCCGGTACGAGATCATCACCGGGAGGCGCTCGAGCGGGAGTCGGCTGCCCTCGCTGCGCGACGCGGCGTGGGAATGGGGCGTCAACCTCCACACCGTCCGCCGAGCGTACGGCGAGCTGGCGGCCACGGGGCTCGTCCGGACGAGCGGCGGCGGCACTCGGGTGGCAGCACTCGGCCCGAGCGCCGACGAGGCCACGAGCCTGGAGCTTCGCGTGCGCCAGTTCGCCGATGAGGCGCGGGCAACGTTCGGAGCGTCGGCGCGCGCGCTCGCCAGGGCGTTCGAGGCTCTCGAGCAGCCCGACCGCAAGCCGCCGCGCTCGTGCACCGTGGTCGAGTGCAGCCGCGCCCTCGGCGAGGGTCTGGCGCGCGATCTACGGGGCCGGTTTGTGGTCGAAACGCACGCCCTCGACCTGCTCGCCGTCTCGGAGCTCCCGGCCGGGACAATCGTCGGCACCTACTTTCATGCCGATCGGCTCCAGGAGCTGATGGCCGGACGGCTGAGCGAGCTGAGCCTGATTCGGATCCGGCCGCGTCTCGTGTGGCTGGGCGCCCTGGCCCGCGCCGTGGGCGCCGGCGAGCTGCGCCATGTGGTGCTGATCGACCGACTCCCGAGGTCGGCCCACGACCTCTCGGACGAGCTCCAGTCGTATCTCGGTCCCGAGGTCACGATCGAGGTCCGCATCCTGCGGGATCCGCTGGCGGCGTTCCCGGAGCTTGCGCCGGGAACCATTGTCGTGGCGACGCCGCAGACGTGGGACCGACTGCCCGCGGACCTTCGGGACAGGGTGGACGTACGACCACTCGTGTACGAGATCGAGCCGGCCGATATGGAACGACTGGGGGATGCGCTCGGTTGGGAACCTCGGAGACGGGTTCGCGCGTTGTAGCCGGGTAAGCTCTCGGACCGTGCCATCAACACGCCGGGATCGGCCGGCAACACGACGATCGCGCATTCCGCGTCGCGGACCACGAGGGGAACGAAAGGATGCTGATCAACAAGAAGGAGCGGCACGACATCCAGTCGTCCGAAATCACGCCCGAGAGTGTGTACCTCAACCGGCGCACGTTCATCGCCCGCTCGACCCGGATCGGGCTCGCCGCCGCGGTCGCGCCGGCGGTGCTGGTGAACTGCGATCGCTCCGAAACGGCGAACGCGGCGTCCATCCCGGTCCCCGGCGAGCCCAACCAGGAGGTCGACTGGAGCAGGGTACGCTCCGAGCTCGGTGAGGAGCTCACCCCCTACGACGCGGTCACGACCTATAACAACTTCTACGAGTTCGGCTCGGGAAAGGAGGACCCGGCCCGGAACGCGCATTCGCTCGAGCCGCGGCCGTGGTCGATCGCGGTCGACGGCGAGGTGGCCAAGCCGGCCGTGTACGATCTCGACGACTTCGTCGCTCCGCACAAGCTGGAGGATCGCGTCTATCGATTACGATGCGTCGAGGCGTGGTCGATGGTGATCCCGTGGCGCGGCTTTCCGTTCGCGGACCTCATCCGGCGGGTCGAGCCCACCGGCAACGCGCGTTTCGTTGAGCTCACCACTCTGTACGATCCGCAGCAGATGCCAGGGCAGCGGCGTGGTGTGCTCGAGTGGCCATACGTCGAGGGTCTGCGGATCGACGAGGCGAACCATCCGCTGACCATGCTGGTGACCGGCGTGTACGGCCGCGACCTTCCCAACCAGAACGGCGCCCCGCTCCGGCTCATCGTGCCGTGGAAGTACGGGTTCAAGAGCGTCAAGTCGGTCGTCCGCATCCGCTTCGTGCGGGAGATGCCGGCCACCACCTGGGCGGTCATGGCGCCCAACGAGTACGGCTTCTACGCCAACGTGAACCCGGAGGTCGATCACCCGCGCTGGAGCCAGGCGACCGAGCGTCGAATCGGCGAGTTCCGCCGCCGCAAGACCCTGCCCTTCAACGGGTACGGGGACGAAGTCGCCTCCATGTATCGGCGGCTGGATCCCCGCACCCTGTACTGATCCTCCCGCGATCCTTCCGGTGGCTCTGTCGAAGAAGCAGCGAGTCGTCGCCAAGACGGTCGTGTGGGTCGCCGCCCTCACGCCGGCGCTGTGGTTGGGGTGGGACTTCTGGCACGGCAACCTGAGCGCGAACCCGATCGAGGACATCACCAACCGCACCGGGTGGTGGACACTGACGCTGCTCACTCTCACGCTGGCGATCACCCCGGTGCGCCGCATCACCGGCTGGAACGACCTGGTGCGGTTCCGCCGCCTTCTCGGCCTGTTCGCCTTCTTCTACGCCTGCCTGCACCTGCTGACGTACATCGTGCTCGACCAGTTCTTCGCCTTCAGCACCATGCTGGAGGACATCGCCGAGCGTCCCTTCATCACGATCGGCTTCGCGGCCTGGTGCATTCTGCTGGCGCTGGCGCTCACCTCGACGCGCGGCTCGATCCGCCGGCTGCGGAAGAACTGGCAGCGGCTCCACCGGCTGATTTACGTGGCTGCCGCGCTCGGCGCGATCCACTTTTTCTGGGGCGTGAAGGCGGACACCCGCGAGCCGCTGTGGTTTGTCGGCATCATCACTTTGCTGCTGGTCGGGCGACTTCCGGTCGTGCGTCGCTTCGTCGACTCGCTCCGTCACCGCCGCCGTTCGCGAGCGGCGCGAACGGTCTCACCCCCGACCTCGGAAGCGCTTCGTTCACAGTCGGTACGACGCGCGTAGCGACGGTGCCCGCCCTGCCGCGGCCGCTGCTCTTGCTGGCCGTCCTGGTCGGTTGCGACGCTCCCCCTGCGGAGCGACCCGAGATCACTCTGTCCCTATCCGTGCACGACGACGGGACGGCTTCGGACGAATGGACGACCGGTATCGCCACACAGGTGGACCGGGAGGCTGCCGAGGCGCTGGCCCGGGAGCACCGTCCGTTGACCCCCGAGGCCGCGGCGTGGCTGGACACCCTCCGGGCAGCGATCCCGATGGTCGCCGACCGAGCCGTGGAACTCGCCGCGTGGTTCGAAAGCGAGCCCCTGGACGCGACGGTCGTGGCCGGCAACCGGGGATCCTCGGACGGCTTCGGCTGGGTTCCGAGCCATATCGGGATCAACCTCCAGGCGTTCAGCGACAGCTACGGGCCGCCGACGGAAGGCGCCCGGGACCGGATGGCGCGCATTGTCGCCCACGAGTACGTCCACCTCCTCACCTACGCGCACTATCCGAACCACCTCGAGCTTCGCGACACCCCCCTCAACCGCGCCCTGTGGACCGCCTTTTTCGAGGGTCTGGGGGACTACGTCTCGATGTCGAACCGTTGGCTGCCTGATGAACGGGGCAAATACTCACCGGTGGCGGCGCGGACTCTTCAGCGACTCGAGCCGCAATTCGTCGAGCGGTTGGAGGGCCTGGTGAGCGCTGCCCCGGAAGAGGAGGACGCGCTCCGCAGGGGAATCTCGATGGGGAAGTGACCACAAGTGGGGATCGCTTCCGGTGGCACTGTGGCTCCAGAGCGAGGCACGCCGGTGCGGCGAACGCGAAAGCGTGCAAGCGTTCATTCGACTGGGACCGAAGGCCGTACTGCCGTTGGCGGAGCGCTATGCGGCCCCCGATCTCCGGTCGCGTATCGAGAAACTGCACGAGATCGCGGCCCCGAGCCGACGCGAGGCTGTCGGCTGTCTGTCCCTCCTACTGAAGGACGGAGGTCAAACGTGCTCGCACACCACAACGATCGAGTCGGGTTGCTCCTTTGGTGCGACGGTGGGTCCAACAGTCCCACCCCCGCCACCTGTCGCCGAGTCGGGCTCCGTTTCAGGAACGACGGTCGGGAAAAGCTGGAAGCAACGCTCAACTCTCGTGTCGGTCGGATCGAGTGGGAATTCGCACGCCAGCACGAACGGCAGAAATACTGCCGTTGCCGCCGCCCATATCGTTCGCCGCTTCTTCTCCATGGGTGCTTTGTCTGAGGGCGCCTGACCCGCAATCGTTTGGTTTCACGAGCGGCGCTCGTATACCGGCGACCGACGGGAGCGAAGCGCTGATCGAGCTTCTGATCGAGGCGCGCCCTACGACCGCTACTCAATACGTTCGGGATCGTCAGAACTTCCCGCATCGTATGAACCAACTAGGCGAGAGATGCCGAGACTACACCGGTAGCGTGTGCAGGAAGAATGAGCCGAGCCGCGGTAACACCGGCGTTACAGACCGCGGACGGATTCAACGATTTGGCCTGCCGGAGTCTTTTATAGGTAGCCGAGGCGCGAGCCGGGGCAGAGTGCGGGTCGCTAAGACTCGCGCGAAGCGACTCTAGCGGCCCCCGACGACGATGGGATCGACGGGGCCAGGGCAGGCGATCGTAGATGCTGCCGATCGTACAATGGACGAACCGCCGGTTCCTCGCCGACGCTAGAAGTCAACGAAGTGCAACCATTCCTCCATCTCCACCATCCAACGAATGTCGCCGGGAGCGAATCCCGTTACGCTGCCCCCGCGTAAGGAGTATGGCGACACCCAGTGCAGTCCAAAGACACCCCCGGAGATTCGGGGACTTCATAGCGGTTTCGGAAGCACGACCGACAGCTCTCATACGACACACGAGAGCAGACGAAAGGGTGGGTCACGGCGTGAAGAGCAAGTGTTCGCTTTCGGTGCCGGCATCCCGCAAGCGGACGGCCAGCGCAGCCAACGGACGCCGATCATGGTCGCTAATCCGATGCGCCACAGTCTGTTAGAAGAAATGACCGTCGTGGCGCACCCATTGCTAACCTGCCCGTCTTAAAGGTCGAGAAGGTCGAGTCACTCATCGTTTCGTGTGGAGAGGGAGCGATGAGCAGCTTCTGGTACAACACGAGGCGTGTCGAGTGTTGGAGCATCGGAACCGACAGAAACGGCTGAGCTCACCCAGCGGTGGCGATGAGTTGATGCGATAGGGTGGGTTGGGCACGGGAGGTGCACAATCACTGGGCAACTGGCACTGGAACGGAATCACCGGTCGGAGGTAGCGGCGCGCCGGCGGTGGGAGTGGGGGCACCGAGCAATGTCAGAGCACCAAAGCGTGCAGGCGCGAGTGCTAATCGCGATTGGCAGTGACATCGTAAGAAGAGGCCTTCGGCAGCTGCTCGAGGACGAGGAGTCCTTCGCCGTGATCGGCGAGGCCAGAGACTGCGAAACCGCGATCCGTCTTGCCGAGACGACCAGGCCTGACGTGGCCTTGATCGGTGGAGACCTGCTGGAGTCGGTCGGGATCGGGATCGCCAAGTTTCAGACTCCAACGGTCGACGCGGCCGTGATCGTGGTAACCTCGACCGGCGATATCTCGCTGCTGGCCGAATGGTTTGCCGCGGGCGCGATCGGTTTTCTCGCGGCGGAGACGCCACGGGACCGGCTCTACGCGACTGTGGATGCGGCAGCAAGGGGCGAAAGCCTGCTCGAGGCGCACGACCTTCAGCGCCTGCTCGACTACATGGCCCGCACGAATCGAAGGGCCCTGGTGTCCAACTCGAGCAGTCGTCCGTTGACCAAACGCGAAACGGAGGTCCTGGAGCTGGCGGCTCTCGGCATGTCTGCCAGCAAGATCGGCAGCCAACTCGGAATCTCCGAACGGACCGCGCGCGCTCATCTGTCCGGTTGCTACCAGAAGCTCGGCGTCCGGTCGCGCACGGCCGCGGTTGCCGCAGCGTTGAGAAACGGGCTGCTCAGAATGCCGCAATAGAGCTTGAAGGATCGGCCGCTCGGTCCTGCTTGAGAGCCGTGTTCCTGTCCAAGCTGCCAGTGTAGTAAGGGCATATCCCACCTAGTCCGTTCGGACAATGCGGGTCGGCCCCGCGTTTGCTAACGTACGGTATCGGCTGTCGAAGGACGCCGCGCAGCAGGCGGCTTACGAGTTGTGGCCGAGCGGCAGGATCCCCGGAACGTGACTGAAGGATGGGGTCCCGTCACTTGCCCGGCTGCTGTCCACCGGCAGTCTCCCGCTACTGCCTCAAGCCCGTCCAGTGATGCATCGGTCATGTGACTTATCTCATCACATGGACCGACATCGTTCACCGGAATCGACCGTCCTAGCCCGTTTTGCCGATTCGCGAACAGGCCTCGACACCTCTTTATATATGCCTGCGACGTTGTTCCGGAAGGCAGAGGCAGGAGTGGAAGGAGGTGCCATGTTGTCTGTTTGGTTGAAACGGTTTGGGAGAGCCGGCGTCGCGGCGCTGTTTGTAGCGTTTAGCGCGGCCCCGCTGCTGGGGCAGGCGACGACCGGCAAGGTGCAGGGCCGGGTGACCGATGCGGCGAC
>CAZJXR010000039.1:16588-24205 GCA_964550085.1 uncultured Gemmatimonadota bacterium | reverse complement strand
GACGCAGACGCTCCACAAACTGGCGGTCGTCATGGCCGCAGGCAATCGGTTCCTCGTGTGCGGGCGAACGGTGGATGGGCCCGGGTAGATTTGAACTACCGACCTCTCGCTTATCAGGCGAGCGCTCTAACCAGGCTGAGCTACGGGCCCACGAAACGATCGCGCCGCCCTGCAAAGCAGCGACGGCGCTCGTCGAAGAACATACTGCGTATGGTTACTGCCTTCCAGCTGGGTGCTATCGGAGGATTCTCGCGCGATCATCTCGATCGAGCGCAGTGCGTGGATAGCTAGCTCCAGTCGTACCCGTCGTCGTCGGGGTGGCGACGACGGCTCGAGTGCTCGTAATCGTCGTCGTCGTCGTCGAAGTCCTCTTCGTACTCCTCCCATTCGTCGTCGTCCGATTCTTCCCAATCCTCATCCCACTCCTCATCGTCGAGGTCGTCGGCGTCGAAATCCTCGTCCGGCTCTTCTTCCTCTTCGTCATCGTCGGCGACTAGGACGGGGTCGTCGACCCACGACGGATCACCGGACCTCTCGTACCGCATGGGTGGCTCCTCCTCGGGCAATGGGGCAGTACGGGCCGTCATGTGGCCTTAGTACGCACGCCCCGTGCATCTGTCAAGCCTCGCTCGCTCGCCGTCGTTCGCGCTTCCTCTGGTGGGCAACGAGAGCCCGCTTCCGGAGGCGGATCGCATCCGGCGTGACCTCGACCAGCTCGTCATCGGCGATGAACTCGAGCGCGAACTCGAGGCTGATCTCGCGCGCCGGCTCGAGGAGAATGTTTTCGTCGGCGCCGGCCGCTCGCACGTTCGAGAGCTTCTTCCCCCTGGTGAGGTTGACCTCGAGATCGCCGTCGCGGGCGTGCTCGCCCACGATCATCCCATCGTAGACGGTGTCGCCGGGTCGTACGAAGAACTGACCGCGCTCTTGGAGGTTGAAGAGCGAGTACGCGGTGGCGGGGCCCGCCGCCATCGATACAAGGGCGCCGGTCCTGCGATGGATCAGGGGCCCGGCCCACGCTTCGTAATGCGAGAACTGGCGGTGCAGGGTCCCTTCTCCGCGGGTGTCGGTCAGGAACTCCGATCGGTATCCTGTCAGACCGCGGGCCGGCACCTCGAACCGCAGGCGCGCGAGCCGTCCGTTCGCGCCGCTCATGTCCGTCAGCCGGCCTTTGCGCTCGGCCACTTTGCCGATCACGGCACCGGTCATCTCCTGCGGAACGTCCACCACCAGCTCTTCGAACGGTTCCTCCTGCCTGCCGTCCGCCGTGGTTCGTGTAATGACGCGCGGCCGGGAGACGCTGAACTCGTACCCCTCACGGCGCATCTGCTCCATAAGGATCGACAGGTGGAGCTCGCCGCGTCCCGAGACCCGGAAACGATCGGGGTCCTCGGTCTCTTCGACCCGGAGTGCCACGTTGCCCAGCGCCTCCCGATGCAGACGCTCGCCGATCTGGCGGGAGGTCAGGAACCGCCCCGAACGCCCCGCCAGCGGCGAGTCGTTGGGGCGGAACTCGACCGACAGCGTCGGGGGCTCGACCGCGATGCCGGTCAATCGGGCCGGTGACTCCGAATCGCACAGGGTGGCCCCGATCTCGGCGTCGTCGATTCCCGCTACTGCCACGATCTCACCGGCCGAAGCCGACTCGACCTCCCGGCGCTCCAGTCCCTCGTAGGCGTACAATCGCGGCACGCGGACACGGGCGATCGGCGTGTCGCTGTCGAGCGGCCATACGGCCACCGTATCGCCGCCGGCCACCCGCCCCTGCTCGATCCGACCGATCGCCAGTCGGCCGAGGTACGGCGAGTAGTCGAGGGTGGAGATGAGAAGCTGGAAAGGGGCATCGGGGTCTCCGCTCGGTGCCGGCACTGTCCGCTCGATCGCCTCGAACAGCGGCGTCAGGTCGTCGCCCGACCGACGCGGATCGCGACTCGCCCACCCCTGCTTGGCGGAGGCGTACACGAAGGCCGCGTCAAGCTGGCGGTCGCTCGCCTCCAGCTCCATGAACAGCTCGAGCACCGCGTCGTGCACGCCTTCGGGCTGTGCCTCCGGGCGATCCACCTTGTTGATGACGACCACGGGCTGAATGCCGAGCTCGAGGGCCTTGCGGGTGACGAACCGGGTCTGCGGCATCGGACCCTCGCAGGCGTCGACCAGCAGCAGGGCGCCGTCGACCATGCGGAGGATGCGTTCCACCTCGCCGCCGAAGTCGGCGTGCCCCGGAGTATCGACGAGGTTGATCTTGAACCGCCGCCCAGAGTTCGACTCCCAGTGCACGGATGCGTTCTTGGCGAAGATGGTGATACCCCGCTCGCGCTCGAGCGGGTTCGAGTCCATCACGCGCTCCTGCACCTGCGCACCGGCACGAAACGTCCCGGTGCTCTGGAGCATCCGGTCGACCATGGTGGTCTTCCCGTGGTCGACATGCGCGATGAGCGCGATGTTTCGAAGCCGGCTGGCGGCGATAACGTCAGTCGTGGTGGTCATGGCGCGCGATGCTACCCGAGGAGCGGCCTGGAAGTTCTGCCACCTCGCGCCTACCTTGCCGTGCGTATGAAGCGCTCTCGACTCGCGCCCGGTCTTCCTCCGCTCGCGGTCTTCTGGCCGGCGCTGTGGGTCATCCTTGTCGCGGGCTGTGGAAAGCCCGCCCCGTTTGGCGAGCCGAACAGCCTCATTGTGGCCATGCCGGACTCCCTGTGGGTCGAGGTCGAGACAGCGACGTACGAGGGGCTCGAGCCCACCTTCGTCACCACCCGTCCCGAGAAGAAGTACGTCGTCACCCAGGTGGATCCGACCTCGGCCGACTTCGAGAAGTTGCGCCTCTGGTGGCAGGTGATCGTGCCGGGCACGCTCGACGATCCGCTGGTGCAGAGAATCCTGCAGGTGGCCGGTGTGGAGGATGACGTGACGGCTCCGCGGATCGTGCAGGCGGAGGACATCTGGGCCCGGGGGCAGCTGGTGACTGCCGTGGTGCTCGATCCGACCGACCCGGCAGCCTCGTGGCGCGGGCAGCTCCCCGACCTGTACGAGCGGATCGATGACGGCTTTCGGCGTTATGTCCGGTCGACGATGTTCATCACCGGTCCCGACTCCGCTACCGGCGACTCGTTGCGCCGCCAATTCGGCTTCACGTTCGACATCCCGGTCGTGTACGAGCTCCTGGTTCGGGACAGCATCGTCATTCTGCGCAACGACAACCCGGACCCCGGCGAGCTGATTCGCTCCATCCTGGTCGCCTGGCGCCAGAGCGTGGATTCGCTGACTCCAGAGCTGGCGTACGAGTGGCGGGCCGCGGTCGACAGCATCCACTACAACGTCCCGCAGCGGATCGACCTGACGACCGGTCACGTGCGTCGATTCGAGGTGAACGGCCTGCCGGCGCTGGAGGCGACGGGCACCTGGGCGGACGAAGGCACCTTTCCCGCCGCCGGACCGTTTATCGTGTGGCTCGTGCAGTGTCCGGATCGGACGGTGTTCATCGATGCGTGGCTGTACGCGCCGCGCAAGAGCAAGTACATGTACATGCTCCAGCTGTACGAGATCCTCGGTTCTTTCGAGTGCACGGAGCCCGCCGCCGTCGCCCGCGCAGAGGCGACCTCCTAGCCCGATGTCCTTCGTCCACCTGCACACTCACAGCGAGTACTCGCTCCTCGACGGCGCCAACCGGATCGACCATCTGCTCACGCGCGCGGTCGAGCTGGGGATGCCGGCGCTGGCGCTCACGGATCACGGCAACCTCTTCGGAGCGTGGACCTTCCAAGAACAGGCACGCCGCAAGGGGATCCTCCCGATCATCGGGATGGAAGCCTACATCGCCTACGGAGACCGACGGGCCAAGGAACGGCCCATCGGGGCGCCAGCCGACTACGCCCATCTCGTGTTGCTGGCCGCCGACAATGAAGGGTATCGGAACCTCACCCGCTTGAGCTCGATCGGTTACCGGGAGGGATTTTATCGTCGTCCGCGAATCGATCGCGCCGTGCTCGAGCGTCACCATCGAGGCCTCATCATCCTGAGCGCCTGCCTGTCGGGCGAGGTGGCGAAATACCTGCGACATGGCCGCTTCGAGGACGCCAAGGCGACTGCCGCTTGGTACGCCCGTCTGATGGGGGCCGACAACTACTGGCTCGAGGTCCAGAACCACGGCATCCCGGGCCAGGATGAGGTGAACCAGGGCGTGTTTCAGCTCGCCGACGAACTGGGACTCCGCGTGGTCGTCACCAACGACGCGCACTACCTGCGCCGCGAGGACGCGGACGCGCACGACATCCTGCTCTGCATCGGGACCGGCAAGGACCGGGACGACCCGAATCGTCTCCGCTTCTACGGCGAGGAGAGCTACTTCAAGTCGCCGGAAGAGATGGCGGCGCTGTTCCCGGACCGGCCGGAGCTGCTGACCAACACGCTCGACATCGCCGAGCGTTGCGGGGTCACGTTCGACACCAGCTATCACCTGCCCGCCTTCCCGCTGCCGGCCGAATTCGATGAGGACACCGTCATGCTCCGGTCCCTGGCCGAAGAAGGGGCCGCACAGCGCTACGGCGATCCGCTACCCGAGCCGGCCCGGCAGCGGCTCGAGTACGAGTTGGAGGTGATCTCGAAGACCGGCTATGCCGGCTACTTCCTGATCGTGTGGGACTTCATCCGGGCGGCGAGGGAGCGGGACATCCCGGTCGGTCCCGGTCGCGGCTCGTCGGCCGGCTCCATCGTCGCCTACGCGCTGCGGATCACGGATATCGACCCGCTCCGCTTCGACCTCCTGTTCGAGCGCTTCTTGAACCCCGAGCGCGTCTCGATGCCCGATATCGACATCGACTTCTGCTACGAGCGCCGCGGCGAGGTGATCGACTACGTGCGGCAGAAGTACGGGGCGGAGTCCGTGGGTCAGATCATCACCTTCGGAACGATGAAGGCGCGGGCCGTAGTGCGGGATGTGGGGCGCGTGCTCGGCTTCGCGCCCGGCGAGATGGACCGACTGGCCAAGCTCATCCCGAGCGGTCCGGGTTACTCGCTGCCCGTCCATGAAGCGGTCGGGCGGGTCCTCGAGCTGCGGGAGCTGTACGAGAAGGACCCGAAGTACCGGCAGCTGCTCGACTACGCGATGCGCATCGAGGGGCTGTCCCGCCACAGCTCCGTGCATGCAGCCGGCGTGGTGATCGCTCCGGGCCCGCTCGAGGAATACGTCCCGGTGTGCACGGACGCCAAGAACGGCGACAGCGCGGTCATCACCCAGTTCGACATGCTCGCGCTCGAGAAGGCGGGGATGCTCAAGATGGACTTCCTCGGCCTCCGGACTCTGACCGTGATCCGCGACGCCGAAGAAGCGATCGCGGCGCGTGGAGTCACCATCGACTGGGACGCGATCGGCCTCGGAGACCGGAAAGTCTACCTCATGCTGGCGGGCGGGGAGACGCAGGGCGTTTTCCAGTTCGAGTCATCCCTGGCAACAGACAAGCTGCGCGCCATGCGGTGCGATCGCTTCGACGACCTGATCGCCGTCAACGCCCTCATTCGTCCCGGTCCGCTCGATTCGGGAATGACGGACGTGTACATCCGGCGCAAGCGCGGCCTCGAGCCGGTCGTATATCCACACCCGGACCTGGCCGAGGTGCTCGAATCGACCTACGGCGTGATCACCTACCAGGAGCAGGTGATGCGGGTCGCCAACGTCCTGGCCGGCTTCACGCTCGGCGAGTCGGACGTGCTTCGCAAAGCGGTAGGCAAAAAGGACGCGAAGCTCACCGGCAAGGTGCTGGCGGACTTCCGCAAGCGGGCCGTGGCGCGCGGGGTGCCGGAGCGGAAGGCGCGGGAGATCGCAGAGCTGATTCAGACGTTCGGCCGCTACGGCTTCCCGAAGGCGCACTCGACCGCCTACGCCATCTTGTCCTACCGAACCGCGTGGCTGAAGGCCCACTATCCGGCCGAGTTCATGGCCGCCCTCCTGTCGTCGGAGATCGGCAACACGGACAAGGTGGTCGCCTACATCGGGGCGGCCCGGCAGCTCGGGATCGACGTCTTGCCGCCCAGCGTCAACGAGTCTGGCTACAAGTTCACCGTGGTCGACGATCACACCATCCGGTTCGGCCTCGGGGCCGTGAAAGGGGTCGGCTTGTCCGCCATTCGATCGATCATCGCCGCGCGCGAAGAGGAGCCGTTCGACTCCCTGTTCGACTTCTGCGCCCGGGTCGACCTCCGTCTCAACAACAAACGGGTGGTCGAGGCGCTGATCGGCGCCGGCGCGCTGGACGATTTCGGCGAGCGGGCCCAGCTGACCGACGGTCTCGAGACCGCCCTCGCCTGGGCACAGTTGCTGCAGCGCGAGCGAGAGAGCGGACAGACGACCCTGTTCGGAGAGACCGAGGCGGAGCGCCCGAAGCCGCAGCTGCCCCGGGTGGAACCGTGGACCGAGGCCGAGCGGCTGACGAGGGAACGGGACCTGCTCGGTTTCTACACGTCCGGACATCCGCTGGATCGGTTTCGAGAGCTGGTCGAGCTGTACGCAGTCGACGCCAGCAGCTCGAGCGTCGAGGAGCTGCGCGACCGGCTCGTCGAGATCGCGTGTGTGGTCCGGGAAGCATCGGTGCGCACGTCGCGGCGAGATGGGCGCGAGTGGTGTCGGCTCACCATCGAAGACTACCAGGGCACGGCGACGGCACTCGTGTTCGGGGATGTGTGGATCGAGTATCGAGACTTGCTCTCACCAGGCCATCCGGTCCTCCTCCGGGGCACGGTTTCCGGCCGCTCGCGCGACGACGAGGATCCGCCCATCTTTGTGGACGCGGTACACTCGCTCGCGGACGTCCGTTCGAGCGGGGACATCGGCGTGTGTGTCGAGTTGCAGCAGGGCGATACGCTGCCGGAAGGGGCGATCGAAAGGCTCCGCGGCGTGGTGGCCGCCTCGCCCGGGAATGCGCCGCTGCTCGTCGCGTGGCGGGCGGCGGGCGGCAACGGGTCCGAGCCGCCGCTGCTCACGTCGCAATCGTTCGCCGTCTCCCCGAACCGAAAGCTCCTGAGCGAGCTGCGGAACCTGGTCGGAGAGGACCGCGTGCGTCTGGTGCGCAACCGACGCCGCTGAGGCGGACGACCGAAGAAACACTCACTGCCATGGCGATAGAGAACGAGACCAGCCTCGAAGAGCTACGCGCCCACATCAGCGAGCTGCGTGCCCTGTCGCGCCGCCAGGGTATCGACATGTCGCGGCAGATCGAGCAGCTCCAGCAGCAGGTCGATGAGGAAGAGCGGCGTACCGCCGCATCGGGACGTTACGAGCGCGTCAAGCTCGCCCGCCATCAGGAGCGACCGTTCGCTCTCGACTACATTGAAATGCTCACCAGCGACTGGATCGAACTGCACGGAGACCGTGCGTATCGTGACGATCCGGCGATCGTCGGCGGCTGGGCCAACTTCCGCGGCAGCTCGGTGATGTTCATCGGTCACCAGAAGGGCCGCGATATGAAGGAGAACCTGCGCCGCAACTTCGGCTCGCCCCATCCCGAAGGGTATCGTAAGGCGGAGCGCCTGATGAGGCTGGCGGAAAAGTTCGGGCGGCCGGGCGTGGCTCTCGTCGGCGAAGCCGACGAACACGTAGGTGTGCTGGCGCGAATCGACGCGGATCGA
>CAZJXR010000039.1:14108-16578 GCA_964550085.1 uncultured Gemmatimonadota bacterium | reverse complement strand
AACCTGTTCGTGATGACGGGCCTCCGGGTGCCGGTCATATCGGCGGTGATCGGGGAGGGAGGAAGCGGCGGGGCGCTCGGAATCGCCGTGTCGGACCGGATTCTGATGATGGAGAACGCCATTTACTCCGTCATCTCGCCGGAAGGATGCGCCGCGATCCTGTGGCGGAGTCGCGAGCGGGCCGAGGATGCGGCGGAGGCGCTGAGGCTGACCGCCGCCGACCTGCTCGAACTCGGCATCGCCGACGAGGTCGTGCCGGAGCCGGAAGGCGGGGCGCACCTCGACCCGAAGGCTGCCGCCGAGGCGCTCGGCGATGCGCTCGACCGCCACCTGGGCGAGCTGGGGCGCCTGGATGCGGAACAGCTGGTTGAGCAGCGCCGCGACAAGTACTACCGGATGGGGCGCTGGCGAGAGAACACCGACTGAAGCGGACCAGGCAGATCCGCGACTGAAGCAGACGCGCCACGTGCGCGTCCACGACAACCATGACGCGCTTCGCGCGCGTGCCGATAGATCGGGTGACGATGCAGATCGTGGAGGTGCAGTTCAAAGGCGTCCGGACCGGACACTACAGCTTCCGGGCCGATCTCGGACTGCTCCGCAACGAGTACGTGGTGGTGGAGGCGGATCGCGGTCAGGACCTCGGACGGGTCAAACGGGCCGAGGACGCCGAAACGCTCACCTGCGGCGGCGGCTGCGATCACGTTGCCCATCGACCGGTCGTCCCACCCGCCAAGCGAGTCCTGCGCCGAGCCGCGCCGGTCGATGTCGAGCGAGCCCTCGACCTTCGGAACCAGGAGAATGAGGTTCGGCGTCGCACGCGCGAGCTGGTCGCCAAGCACAAGCTCCGGATGAAGGTAAGCGAGGCAGAGTGGCAATGGGACCGACGGAAGCTCACCGTCTACTTCACGGCGGAAAAGCGGGTCGACTTCCGAGCTCTGGTCCGCGAGATGGCGTCCACGTTCAAGACGCGGATCGAGTTGCGCCAGATCGGGGTGCGCGATGAGGCGCGGCGGCTGGGAGGTCTAGGTCGGTGCGGTCGTGAGCTGTGCTGCCGCTCCTGGCTTCCCGAGATCGAGCCCGTCACCCTCCAGTTGGCCAAGGATCAGGGCCTGTCACTCAACCCGTCCCAGATCTCCGGCGCTTGTGGACGTCTAATGTCTTGCCTTCGCTACGAGCACGAGTTCTACCTGCAGGCGAAGAAACGCTTTCCCAAGCTCGGCAAGCGACTGCGCACCTCGCGCGGCGAGGAAGCGGTCACCGGCTGGAATCCGTTCAGCGAGCTCATCTCGCTCCGAGGGAGCGAGGGCGAGACGCGGACGGTCTCCCTCGCCGATCTGAAGGCCGAGACGGCGGCGGCCCGCAGGGAGGCGCGCCGCTTGACCGACGCGTAGAGGTACCCGGAACCGGATCCCGCCCCGACGCGTGCCGCGCTATTACCTGACCACCGCCATCGACTACTCGAACGGCGAGCCGCACATCGGCCACGCCCTCGAGAAGATCGGCGCCGACGTGATTGCGCGATACCGGAGAGCGTGTGGCGACGACGTGCATTTCGTGATCGGAATGGACGAGCACGGGCAGAAGATCGCGCAGGAGGCCGAAAAGCTGGCCGTGACACCGGTGGCGCTGGTGGACGCGATGGCGGATCGGTTTCTGGCCGTGTGGGAACGGCTCGGGATCTCGAACGATGACTTCATCCGCACCACCCAGCCCCGCCACCGGGAGGCCGTTCAGGCGTTGGTCCGGCGCATCGAGGCAGCGGGAGACCTCTATCTGGACACCTATGCGGGCTACTACTGCGTGGGATGCGAGGCGTTCAAGAAGGCCGACGAGCTGATCGACGATCGGTGTCCGATCCACCCCTCGCGAGAGATCGTGTGGACCGAGGAGGAGAATTACTTTTTCCGTCTGTCGGAGTACCGCGACCGGCTGCTGGCACACATCCAGGCCAATCCCGGCTTCATCCAGCCCACCAGTCGCCGAAACGAGATTGTTCGACTGCTGGAGGGCGGCCTCGATGACGTGTCGGCCTCACGGCAGGGACTTCCGTGGGGCGTGCCCTTCCCCGGCGCGCCGGGCCACACGGTGTACGTATGGTTCGACGCGCTCCCCAACTACATCTCGGCCATCGGCTTTCCGCACGATGAGTACCGGACGTGGTGGCCGGCGAACCTGCACATCATCGGCAAAGACATCACCCGCTTTCACTGCGTGATCTGGCCCGCGATGCTGATGTCCGCGGGGGTGGAGCTTCCGGTCACGGTATGGGCACACGGTTTCGTGAGCGTCGGGGGCGGGAAGGTGTCGAAGAGCGAGGGGAAGCCGATCGATCTGCACGAGTTGATCGACCGCCACGGCCCGGATGCTCTTCGTTATTACCTCATGCGCGAGGTGCCCTGGGACGGCGACCGAAACTTCGGGGACCAGTTCCACCAGCTGTTCGACGAACGCTACAACTCCGACCTGG
>CAZJXR010000039.1:6850-14008 GCA_964550085.1 uncultured Gemmatimonadota bacterium | reverse complement strand
AACTTCGGGGACCAGTTCCACCAGCTGTTCGACGAACGCTACAACTCCGACCTGGCCAACGCGCTCGGCAATCTGCTGAACCGTACCATCGCCATGGTCTCGCGATATCGGGAGGGGCGGATTCCGGCCGGCGCCCCCACCGCCCTCGATGCCGCCGCCTCGGCGACGCTTACCCGGTTCTGCACCGCCATGGACGGACTGCTTCTGCACGAGGGACTGGAGCACGCGCTCGCCCTGGTGCGTCGGGCGAACGCCTTCGTCGACGAGGAACAGCCGTGGGAGCTGGCTCGGGATCCGGCGCGCTCCGAGCGGCTCGACGCGGTCCTCGGCTCGCTGGTTCGGGCGCTCGCCACCGTGGCGGCGCTGCTCTCACCCTTCATCCCCTCCAAAGCGGAAGAGCTGTGGCGACAGGTCGGGGGAGACGGGCCCGTGCCTTCGCTGCCGGACGTCGCGGAGCGGATCGCCACGCTCGAGCGGGTCCGGGGTGGCAGCGTGCTGTTCCCGCGCGCAGAAGCGACGGTGTGAGCGGCGCGCTTCACGCCCACGTCCGGGCAGCCACCTGGCCGTTGCGGCAGCGCATCACTTGCCCGTCCACTCATTCCGGGGTAGTCTCAGGCGCTTTGCCATAAGGTGCGTGTGGCGGTGCGGCGGCCAGTTTACAATGCCGCGTTCCGCGACGGCTTTTGCACATCCACCGAGCCAACCGCCCGCGCGCGGAAGTCCTTAAAGTAGGTCATAACCAATTGCAGCCACACAAAATACGCAGTAACGACACGTCGGGTCCGCCGCTTGCTCACAATCCGACGCTCTCTACTCGCGCGCACTCGTCCCCGTCCCCGGCCGGGCCGAATCCCCCAGGAGAGATGACGCCGACGAACCCGAACAGGTGGACGCTCCAGATCGTCCCGGAGGGAAGCGGACGCACCCGGAGCGTCCAGGTTTCCCGCTGGGGACTTGCCGGCGCCGCCACCGCTGGCCTCGTCGTCGTCTTACTCGCACTTGTGTTCCTGACCGCGATCGGCCACGACGCGGCCCGGAACGCGGAGCTGGCGCAGCTTCGGACGGAGAACCGACACCTTACCGAGAACCTGCGGCAGATTCGCACCGAGCTCGGAGGGGTGGAGGGAACGCTGGACTACCTGTCGGCGCAGGAGGAGCGCTTTCGGGTCATCGCGGGCCTTCCCTATATCGACCCCGAGGTTCGCGAGGTCGGCATCGGCGGGCCCGTGATCGCGAGCGCGACGCGGGAGGAGTTCTTCAAGGTCAGTCCGTCGGTCGCCGCCAACGTGTACGACGTCGCACTCGACATCGACCGGCTATCACGCCGCGCGGAGCTGCTCACCGAAAGCCTGGCCGAGGCGATCGATTCGGCCACCGTACGGCAACAGGTGTTCCTGGCGCGACCATCGATCATGCCGGTCGACGGCGAAGACGCGTGGATCAGCTCCTCGTTCAGCCGCAGCCGGTTTCATCCAATCCTCCTCTACAACCGACCCCACTTCGGAATCGACATCGCGGCGCTGGAGGGCACACCGATTCGGGCGACCGCCAATGGCACCGTCGTGTACGCCGGCAACAAGGCGGGGTACGGAAAAACGATCGAGATCGATCACGGGTTCGGTTACCAGACCGTGTACGCACACGCGAAATCGATCAGCGTTCGTCGCGGCCAACAGGTACTGCGTGGCGACGTGATCGGTGAGGTGGGGCAGTCCGGTCTGGCCAGCGCCCCGAACCTCCATTACGAAGTGCTGGTCGAGGAGCGGGCCGTGAACCCACGTCGCTATCTGCTCGAAGACGTGGAGCTGGTCGAGTAGCGGCGACCCGCGCCACTCAGCTCTCCGCCACTTTCTATCCGCCACTTTCTTTCCGCGCCAGACGCCGCATCCGGCGGGCGGACCGCCTCCGACCGGTCGGATTTGAAATGCGCCACGGCCGTGTCTAGATTCTGCGATTCGATCCCACGGAAGCCGTCGAGGGCCATCTCATGCCGGAGCTACGTATGTCACTGCCGCGCCGTGTGCTTGCCGCTGCGACCCTGTTCGTCCTCCCGCTGGCAGGCTGTGGAGGTGGCGAGGTGACCGTTCAGGTGATGGGGGACCAGGTCGAAGGCGAATCGGCGCCCGTCTCCGATCTGCCGGTGAGCTTCATCCCGTACGACCGCGACTCGGTTTTCGACGCCCTCGCGGCCACAGCACCCGAGCCAGAGCCGTCGATGGACCCGGAGCTGGTGGCCGCTACCGAGGAAGTCGCGAGGTTGCAGGCGGAGTGGCGAAGCACCGAAGATGAATGGGCCACCGTTCGGGACAGCCTCAAGAACCTGTCCGATCGCCTCCAGAACATGGATCCGCGCAGCCGCGAGTACAGGCAGCTCTACGAGCAGTTCAATCAGCTCGACCAGCGGGAATCGCGTCTCCGCCGCGAGAACGAAGCCGCCTTCGCCGCCTTCGACAGCCTACAGCGGGCCACCCTGCGGCGATCCGATTCCATGCGCGCGGTGATGGAAGCGTGGGAGGAAGTCGCGTTCGAGAATTACCTCGACGTGGTCGCCGAGCTCGAGGAGGCGCGCGGAGCGGAGACGATCGAGGACACGACCGACGCCGATGGGTTCGTGAGGCAGCGTTTGCGGGGGAGCCCCTGGTACGTGTCGACTCGCCTCCCGACCCAGTGGGGCCACCTGTACTGGAACATTCGCATCGACCCGGCCGGCGCTGACACGCTCATCCTCACACCGGATCTCGCCGAACGCCGGATGCAGCCGTAGCGGCCGCCACGGCGGGAATGGCTGAAGCACACGAAAGCCCTCCGGTAACGCTCGACGTCGATACCGACCAGATCGGGTGGTTGACCTTCGACCAACCCGACGCATCGGTCAACATCCTCGCCAGCCGTTCGATGGAACAGCTGGATCGGCTGCTCTCCGCGGCCGAGTCCCGGATCGCCACCGGCAAGCTGGTCGCCGTCGTGATCCGGAGCGGCAAGCCGGCCACCTTCATCGCGGGCGCCGATGTGCGCGAGATCGCCCACATTCGCGACAAGGTGGATGCACGGGACAAGAGCCGTGAGGGCCAGCGCATCTTCCGCCGCCTCGATATGCTCCGCGTCCCGACGATCGCAGCCATCGACGGAGCATGCCTCGGAGGAGGCACCGAGTTGGCGCTGGCCTGTCGGCATCGGGTCGCCTCGGACCGCGGGTCGACGATGATCGGACTTCCCGAGACACGCCTTGGCCTCATTCCCGGCTTCGGCGGCTCGGTTCGGCTTCCTCGCCTGGTCGGGATTCAGAACGCCCTCGACATCATACTTCCCGGGAAGTCCATATCGTCGGGACGCGCCAATCGGATCGGCCTCGTCGATCGGGTGATCCCGCATCCTCGGTTCGACGCTGGCGTGCGCCAGTTCGTGCGCGACGTGTTGAGCAAGAGGTTCGAGGGGGAGGAGCGGACGAGCACGCGCCGCTCACGATTGCTCGAGGGCACGTCGCTCGGCCGTCGACTTCTGTTCCGGATCGCGCGCCGCCGCACGCTCGCCGAGACCAGGGGACACTACCCGGCGCCGCTGCGGGCGATCGATGTGATCGAAAAGACGATCGGCAAACAGATCGACAAGGCGTTGGAGATCGAAGCGGACGCGCTCGGTGAGCTGGCAGCCTCGGCCGAGTCGAGGAACCTCGTTCGCGTTTTTCTCCTCTCGCAAGCCACCCGGAAGACCCTTTCCGCCGAGACAATGAAGAAGAGACGGCCTGTCGAGCGGGTGGGGGTGCTGGGCGCCGGCGTGATGGGGGGCGCGATCGCCGAGCTCGTCGCTTCGCGCGACGTCCCCGTGCTGCTGAAGGACATCGACCAGCAAGCGCTCGACGCCGGACTCCACCACGCGAGCGATCTGCTCCAGAAAGCCAGCCGCAAGAAGGTGTTCACCGCAGAGGAGGCGAGCCTCAAGTTCGCGCTCATCCAGGGGAGCCTGTCATACGACGGCCTCGCTGACGCCGATCTGGTGATCGAGGCCGTGGTCGAGAGGATGCCCGTCAAGCAGCAGGTGCTGCGCGAGACCGAACAGGCAGTCGACAAGGCGCCAGTGTTCGCCACCAACACCTCGTCACTGTCAGTGACCGAGCTGGCCTCGGCGGCCGAACACCCCGAGCGAGTCATCGGACTCCACTTCTTCAATCCGGTCCACAAGATGCCCCTTGTCGAGGTGGTGCGAACGGAGCTGAGTTCCGATGCCGCACTGGCCACCGGCTTCGGTTTCGTGCTCGACATGGAAAAGACGCCGGTGCTGGTTGCCGATCGGCCCGGCTTTCTGGTCAACCGCCTGCTGGCTCCCTACCTGAACGAGGTCGGCTACCTGCTCGAAGAGGGTGCCACCGTAGGGGCCATCGACCAGGCTATCGTGCAGTTCGGCATGCCGATGGGACCCTGCCGACTGCTGGACGAGATCGGCTTCGACGTAGCCGAACATGTGAGCCGCGAGATGGTGAAGGCGTTCGGCGAGCGGATGCGACCCTCGGGAGTTCTCGGCCGATTGCGCGAGGAGGGCCGGCTGGGACGAAAGAACGGACGCGGCTTCTATCGGTACGAGAAAGACCGCGCCCGTGGGGTCGACCCGGCGGTCGAAAAGGCGCTCAAGCGCGCTCCCGGCAGCCCGCCGGCGGCGGACGAGATCCGGGAACGCTGCCTCTACCTCATGGTCAACGAAGCCGCGCATGCCCTGTCCGATCAGGTCGTACGGGAGGCCGATGACGTCGACATCGCAATGATCATGGGCACCGGTTTCCCACCCTTCCGAGGCGGCCTCCTGCGGTGGGCCGACGGCCAGGGGCTCGAGGAGATCACCGATCGATTGGCCGGCTTCGCCGGTCGCCTCGGCGCGCGCTTTCTTCCTGCCCCTTCACTCCGCGCCAAGGTCGCCGAGGGGGCACGCTTCACCGAACTCGGCCCCGGAGGTTGACGTTCGGGCGGGCGCGCGGCGCGGCGCGGTCCCGATCGAAGCCCGGAGCTGGGTCGAGGTCGAATACAGACGACCGCCCGACGACGTCCGTATCTTCCGACAGGAGCTCCTCTACGACGGCGCCGAGGTCAAGATCACCTTCCTTCTCGTCGGAGCCGAAGTCGCCGCGGTCGCGCTCGGACAGGTAGCCGTACTGCCGGCCGGCTCCGCGATGCTCTGGTTCACGTTTCCGGACCGACCCTGGGAAATCGCGACCTGCTACGATCCGGCCGGGCAGCTGATCGGATACTACACGAACCTCGTCCGTCCTCCGGAGTTCGAGGCCGGTCGCTTCCGCATCACGGATCTGTTCCTCGACGTGTGGCGGGAGCCCGACGGAGAGCCCGTCGTGCTCGATGAGTCCGAGTTCGAAACCGCCGTGCGGGCCGGGTGGCTCGACCCGGCCGACGCGAAACTGGCGCGCGACGCGCTGGCCGAGGTGCTGGCGCGAGAGAAGGGCGGGAGATGGCCGCCCGATCCGGTTCGCCGCTGGCCGCTGCGTTCCGTTCCAGCGCTCCGCCTTCGGCGCCTCGCGCCAGCCAGCTACTTCGCCAACCTGCTCGCGGGCCGCATCATCGCCTTCGGCTTGTACATGTTCGCGGCCTTCACCGTCACCTCCTTCGTCTTCGCGCTGCTTCCCGACTCGGCACCTGGCGCCAACCGAGCGACCTGGTTGGCGGTCATGGGGCTGGAAGCGGCCGTGCTGCTCCCGCTCGCGATGGCCGGCCGCCTCCCGGGCACGAGAACCGCATGGCTGCTGGGCGGACGCATTCCGGGCAACCCGGTGGCGAGCGCGGCCGTGGGACCGATCGCGGTTCCCGACGAGCGCACGCTGTTCACGGCCACCCTGGTGATGGGACTGGCCGTCCTCCTCATCCACGACCGGGACGCCTGGCACGCACCGCTGATCGCCGTGTACGGGGCGCTCGCTCTTTTTCTCGGCATTTTTGCTGTGTGTCGCCTCGTGTTCGAGCGGGAGTTCCCGCTCATGGCCGTGGCGGGGCTGGCGGTAGCGATCGGCGCACTCATCGTTCTCCTGTAGTCGGTCCGGACCGGCCGCTGGGCGCGCGTGTATGAGCGCTCGATCCCCCCGAGGCAATGTCTCGTACCCGTCATCAGGGATTCAGGCTTGCACAGCTTTCGATCCGCGATCGTCGCCGTCACCGGTTTCGTGCTGCTCGCCGCGGTCGAGCCGGCGTCGCCTGCCGATGCACGGCCCGACTTCGTGGACGACACGCTCCCCGAGGAGGTGCGCGAGGCCCTTTCGCTTTACCGGCGCGCGCTTGACTCCGCCGCCGTCGCCGACCTCCTGGCACGCTGGCACGCCGAGGCCTCCCAGCTAACCCCCGAGGACCGGATCGCCGAGGCGGCGTTGTGGCGGCGGGCGGGAATGACCGAGCTGGCCCTGACGGCGCTGGGTCGGATCGACCCCTCCGATTCCGTCGCGGCGCGCGCGGCACTCGAACGAGCGCGAGTGATGTTCGCGTTCGGCCGACGAGGCGGCGGAAGCGATCCCGAGACGCCATCCGCGGCACTCAACGAGGTGATGGCGGAGCGAGCTTTCTGGTCCGCCTGTGTCGCCATGGACTCGGTGGTCAAGCGCGAGCTGTGGCTCGACCTGCGGGGGCTGGCCACCCCGGCCGAAGCCGAAGCATGGGAGGAGCTAGCGGCCGAGCCGGCATCGTGCGACTGGGTGCGCGCCTTCCTGGCCAAGCGGGCGCTCGGCATGGCGATCAGCATCGAAGAGCGTCTCGCCCTCCACTACCGGCGCCTGTACCACGTCCGCGAATGGTACTACATCCGAAAGCCCCGGTTCACCAAGGACATGAGCGACCACCTGGGGCGGCCGGACAGCCTGGAGTTCGACGACCGGGGGCTGGTCTTCCTGCGCCTGGGCCCGCCCGATCGGCGGGCCGGCCAGCTCGACGTGGCGATCGAGTCGAACGTGAGCTGGGCGTATTACAACCGTGGCCCGCCCCGCATCTATCACTTCGCGCCGGTGTCGCGGGTGTACGGGGGCCGCCTGCAGCCCCTCGGGGATTACCGGATGCTCGAGAACCTCGCCTACGCGTCGGGACTGACCATGACGAACGAGCTGCTGGCGATCGGCGGGGCAGCATTCTCACAGCTCTACATGTCCCGGGCCGGCCTCGACCTGGGCTTCGGACGCAT
>CAZJXR010000039.1:0-6840 GCA_964550085.1 uncultured Gemmatimonadota bacterium | reverse complement strand
GGTCGCCGAGCAACTTTCTTCGGGTGCTTTCCCAGGAACGGGAGCAAACTCGCCGAGACGGTGCCTATGTCGTGCAGGAGGTGCCCGATGTCCCGGCCGTCGTTCCGATCGTCGACTACGCGCAGGAGCTGCTCCGATTCTGGACGCCTGGCCAGGATCGGGTCGCGGTATGGGCGCTCCTCGCGGTCCGCGCCGGGGACCTCGCCCGGGCGGTACACCCGAACGGGTATGTGGCGTACGAGGTGTCGGCCTCCTTCGGATCGGTCGTCGACGACGTCTACCTGCTCGGTCGCAGGAACGAAAGGGCATTCGTCCCCGCCCCGCTCGGCCCGAACGACGGGATTCCGGTGCGGCTGGTTCTTCAGCTGCCGCCTGGCCGTCACCCGTTCACCATCTCCGTGCGCGACGAGCACGAGCGGGCGGCCGGAAACTGGATGAAGGACACGATCGTGGTACCGGGTCTGCCGGAAGGCATCCCCGCGATGAGCGACATCGCGGTGGCGGCCGACTCCGGCGGCGACTGGACCCGGGACGGCCGCGTCTTCATCAATGTCAATCCCACCCACATCGTGGACGCGGACGGCAGTCTGTTCGCCTACTTCGAGGTGTACCAGATCGAGCCCGGCGCCCGCTACGAGGTCGAGGTCCGCGTCGTCCCGGCCTCGGTCAAGGAACCCGTCTTCTCGGGCGCGATCCGGGACGTGGCTTTCACCCTCCGCTATCGCTCCGAGATGCCGGCGACCGGCCTCGGCCGCGAGTTCCTGCGGCTGGACCTGTCGGAGACCGAGCCGGGCCGCTATCTGCTCGCGGTTCGCGTGCGCGACGTGGACAGCGGCACGGTGAGCCTGCCGGTCACCACGCCGTTGGCGCGCTGAGGCGCCGGTTCCGACCGCCCGATCGCTTGACACAGAGCGATCCCGATCGTCGTAATGCGAACGGACCGTATCCGGAGGCGTGAATGAGACCCGAGACTCGCCAGCGTGCCCGGTTCATCGCCGGCTTCGCCGCCTACTTCGGCGCCTTGTGGCTGTTGTGGAACACGCCGTTCGTGTATCCGCTCAAGATCTTCGTCGTGCTGCTGCACGAGATGAGCCACGGGTTGATGGCGCTCGCCACCGGCGGAACCATCCAGTCGATCATCGTGGCACCCGATCAGGGCGGTGTGTGCGTGTGTCCGGGCGGGAACGCCTTCCTCACTCTGTCGGCCGGCTACCTCGGAAGTGTCCTGTGGGGTATCGGCATCCTGGCGGTCGCGCTGCGCGGCGGCAGATGGGCGCGCACCGGCGCGGTCGCGCTCGCAGTGGTCATCGGCGCTACCACCATCCTGTTCGTGAGAAACCCGTTCGGGATCCTGTTCGGGCTGCTGGTGGCGGCCGCTCTCGGCGCGACGGCGCACTACCGTTCGGGCCAGGCGAGCGGCGTGGTGCTCACGGCACTCGGTCTCACGAGCTGCCTGTACGCCATGCTCGACATGAGGAGCGACATCCTGGAACGCCCGCACCTCGCATCGGACGCCCGTATGCTGTCCGACCTCACCGGAGTCCCGACCGCCCTGTGGGGCGTGGTGTGGATTGGACTGGCGATGGTCGCCTGCTGGTGGACCCTGCGCTGGGCGTATCGCCGTGCCGGTTCGGCCTGATCCACCGAGCCCACCCGACCGCTCGCGCCGCCTGCACCGCGCTCTCCCCCTGCACCGCGCTCTCCCCCTGCACCGCGCTCCCCCCTGCGCCGCCCTAACCCGGCTGCGCCAACGGGCCGTTATGGGAAAGCGCCCGCCGGTCCCGGAAACACGACGGGGCTCTCGAAGCCGTCGATCGACACGCTGGCCACGCCGAACAGGTAGTTGTCGATCACCAGATTCTCCAGTCTCACCTCTGTCGTGTCGGTGACGTACCGGCGGTGGACCCAGGTGGGAGCGGTGGTCGGCCGCCAGTACACGTAGTAGCCGGCCAGGTCGGGAGCGAGCGTCGGGTCGATCGGCTCCCAGTGAAGTGTCGTCGATGGCTCGACCGCCCCGGCGATCTCGACCCCCGACGGCGGGGGCGGCGCCCACCCCAGGGACGCCAGGGTGATCGCGTTCAATGCGGTCAGCTTGGCCGCGTAGTCGAAATCCACCCCCTCGATGACGTCGCCGTAGGCGATCCCGTCCTCGACCCGGATGTCTTGATGCTGGCGGGTGTAATTCTCGTTCGTCTCCATGATGCGCACGGCGGGGAAACCGGCATCGTTGAACGGCCGGTGATGGCCTCCGCGCCCGAAGCGATCGAGCCGATAGATCATGATCACGTCGAGGTTGGGCATGTACTCGGCCGCCATCCGATCCACGTATCGCGCGAGATTTCGAGACGGCGAGTCCACCTCGCCACCCGTGTAACGGCGGATCGTCGCCTCGCGCTCGGTCTCGACGGCGCGAGTCCCTTCAGAGAAGACACGGGCGCTCGTATTGTCGATCACTCCGCTGAGCCCCTCGATGTTGCCGATCATGTCGTTGTTGAGAACCGCCTCGAGTCGCCACCCTTCGGCAACGGCCTGCTCGGCGAGCTGCGTGCCTCCGAACAGACCTTGCTCCTCGCCGGAGAGCGCCGCGTATACGAGCGAGGCGCCGAACCGGTACTGCGTGAGCACACGGGCTACCTCGAGCGTGCCGGCGAGACCCGACGCGTTATCATTGGCTCCCGGGGAGTCGCTCGTTCCGTCCAGCGGGTCCGACACTCGTGAATCGATGTCTCCCGACATCATCACGTAGCGATTCGGATCGGTCGCGCCCCGTTGGATGGCGACCACGTTGACGACGAGAGTCGAGTCGGGAATCCGCCGCTCGCCGGCAACCACCGACGCGGTATAGAAGACATCGAGACAACCGCCGCAGGCGGCCGAGATGCGCTCGAGCTCGGCCTTGATCCAACGGCGGGCGGCCCCGATACCCCGGGTGTCGGACAGGGTGTCGGACAGCGTGTGCCGGGTGCCGAATCCGACCAGTTGCCTGATGTCGGCTTCGATTCGTTGCGCCGACACGGCGGCGATGATGTCGCGCAGGACCGGCTGCTCTCCGGGCGGCGGCCTGATCTCTAACTGCGGTAGGAGCCCTTGCTGCGGCATGACCTCTTGTTGCGGTACGACCTCTTGTTGCGGTACGAGCTCTGACGCCGGGCGCGGCACAGCTCGCTGGGCGGTGGCGAGCAGCATCAGCGCCGAAGGAAAGACGATCCACCGGGCGCGTCCGGCGACAATCCTGGAATTCCCCATCAGTCACTACTCCGCTGCGGTGGTGCTCGAGCTGCGGATCCTATATTACGCGTCGCTCGATTGTGGCGGGAATCCAGCCGGAGAGACGGCAGATGAATCTGATGGTTCGGTCGGCCGAGTCGCACGACATCGATCGTATCGTCCTCTTCAACCTCGCGCTCGCCCGCGAGACGGAGGGTCGCGAACTCGACCGCAAGACGCTGCGAGCGGGGGTGGAGGCGCTGTTCGAGGATCCCGTCCGGGGCCGGTACTTCGTGGCGGACAAAGACGGAGAGGTGGTCGGACAGGCCCTGGTGACACACGAGTGGAGCGATTGGCGCAACGGCGACATCTGGTGGCTGCAGAGCGTCTACGTGTCCCGTCATCACCGCGGCGAAGGCGTGTACCGGCTTCTGCACCAGCACATCCGGTCGCAGGCACGGATGGCAAAGGTGGCCGGCTTACGCCTCTACGTCGACCGAGACAACCGTCCGGCGCAACGGACGTACACGGCGCTCGGCATGCGGCCTTCGGGCTACCTGATGTACGAAGAGATGTGGGCGTGAAGCACCGCGTGCCGACCGCCGCCGGTGTGGCCACCGCCGCCCTCCGGACGGTTAGGTTGACATCAGTCGCGGGCGTGCGCGGTGGTCGAGAGTGCCACTCGGGCCGCGATTTCGCGGACCACGTCGACGAAGTAGGCGATGTCCTCGTCCCGCGTCCGCCAGTTGGAGATCGCGGGTCGGAGAGCCGTTCTGCCCCCGAAGTCCGTCGTTCCCACGTAGACCCGTCCGTCGGCGACGATCGCCTCGCCCAGCCTGGTGTTCAGAGCGTTGAGCGTCTCCTCGTCGAGACCACCGGGGTTGTGCCGGAAGCACACGATGTTGAGCGGCACTTCGGCCAGCCGTTCCAGCTCCGGGGCGGCATCCACCCGCCGTGCCAGCGACCGCGCGAGCTCCAGGTGTCGCTCGACCATGGCGCGGATGCCGCTCCGGCCGTAGGCGCGGAGCGCCGCCCAAACGGTCAGGCCGCGGCCACGGCGAGAGCTCTCGGGCCCGAGCGTCCCGAAGTTCGGCTCGGGATCCTCCGGTTTGGGGAGGTAATCGGCTGTGTAGCGGAACGCCCTAGCGAGCAGTGACGGGTCGCTCACAAAAGCGAAGCCGCAGTCGTACGGCACGTTGAGCCATTTGTGACCGTCGACGGTGACCGAGTGGGCTCGCTCGACACCGCGGACGAGCTCGCGCGCGCCGGGGGCCACACGGGCGAAGAGCCCGAAGGCGCCGTCGACGTGCAGCCAGGCGCCGTATCTCTCGGCCAGCTCCGCCATCGCCTCGATCGGGTCGAAATCGCCCGCGTTGACCTCGCCGGCGTTCCCGATCAGGATCGCCGGGGCGCCGCCCAGCTTCTGGAGGCCAGCCTCCAGGGCATTCGCATCCAGCCGGCCGACAGCGTCACGCTCGAGTCGGCGGACCGCCCCTCGGCCGAGCCCGATCATGGCGAGCGCCTTCACTGCACTGGCGTGGATGTATCCGCTGCTGAACACCGGAATGGGCTCGACGCCGGTCAGGCCCTCCTGCGCGATGTCGACTCCCAGCCGCTCGCCACACCACTGCCGGCCGGCCGCCAGTCCCACGAAGTTCGCCATCGTCGCGCCGGTGGTCATGACGCCGCCCCAACTCGCCGGCAATTCGAACAGCTCGCGGAGCCACGCCAGGCTCACCAGTTCGAGCTGCACGGCCAGAGGTGACGACACCCAGGCGTAGGCGACCTGGTCGAGGACGGTGGTCAGCCAGTCCGCGCCGAGCGCCGCGGGTGTCGTGCCACCGATCACGAAGTGGAAGGAGCGCGGTCCCGAGGTGGCGACGCTGCCGTCGCGCCCTCTTTCCAGCAGCTCGCCAAGCGCCGCGACGGCGCCGTCGCCGGACTCCGGCAGTGGACCGACGAACGATCGTGCCGCCTCTGCCGCCCGCTCCGAGCGGACCGGTAGCTCATCGACGACCTCCAGGTAGGCCAGGGCTTCGCGGGTCACCAGCTCGATGACCCCGGCCAGCTCCGTGCGCGATGGGATGGTCGCCGTCACCGCGATCGCGCTCCAGTCGTTTTACGCGTCGTCACCTCCGCGACAGCAGCCGCTCAGAACCGCGACGCGACCAGAGTCACATCCGCCGCTTGCCACGCCGTCTCGAACTGCTGTCCGGCTGCCGCCGCTTCCTCCGACTTGCCCTGCATCTCGAGGCTCTGCCGGAGGCCGTACAGCGCCCACCCGTTGCGCGGGAACCGCTCGAGATCGGCCAGGTACACGACCTCGGCCTCGGCCGGCCGTCCCGCTTCGAGTAACGCCTTGCCGAGCGAGTGGCGAAGCGGATAGTACCAGATCGGCGGCTCCTGGTAGGTCATGGCGTCCTCGAGCGCGACGCCCGCTTCGAGGTGCCGGATCGCGGTGTCCAAGTCCCCGTCCCGCATCGCGATCTCACCCGCCAGGGCGTGGGCAGCGATTTGCATCGCCGTCCGCGTGTCGCCTTCGGCCATCCCGGGTATGATCGCGTTCACCGTGTCCAGGGCCGTCTCCGCGGCGGCAATGTCTCCCGTGGCGGCCAGCGCCACCCCACGCGCGTAGTAGGCCATCCCGGTCGTGAACCGGAGATCGGAGGGCGGAAGCGGCTCGGCCAGCACCTCGTTCCAGCGCCCGAAGTTGACCAGCGTCCAGTAGACGACCGGCGTGATCGCCTCCAGCCACTCGATCTCACGCGCCACCTCCGGACCGACTTTCTCGGCCACCCGGCGGGCCGAACTGATGGCCGTCTCGGAGTTGCCGGCCATCGAGGCGGCGAACGACATGAAGTGGTAGTTGTGCGGGTAGTAACCCTGCGGGTAGATGCCCCGCCGGGCAGCCACCGGTCCCTCCAGGTAGGACTCGTCCGCGTGCACCGCGTGGCGGTTCGCCTCGATCGCGTCGGCGTAACGCCCCACTCGAATGTAGATGTGACCGGGCATGTGGACGATGTGTCCGGCGCCCGGCATGAGAGCCGCCAGTCGTTCGGCACACTCGACCGCCAGCTCCGGCATCGCCGCCTCGACCGCGTGGATGTAGAGGTGACAGGCGCCCGGATGGTTCGGATTCTCTGCCATAACGGAGGTCAGCGTCTCGAGGATCAGCTCCGTGTCGGGGCGGGGCTCGCCCGTTTTGCTCCAGTAGTTCCACGGACTCAGGTTCATGAGCGCGTCCGCGTACAGCACCTGCGCCTCGAGGTCTTCAGGATACCGTGCGGCCACCTCGGCCATCGCCCGCGCGTACGCGGAGTCGAGTGCTGCGCGGTTCTCACCCTCGCCGGGATCAGTCCCGTAGCGCGCGGCGAGCGCCGAAACGAGTGCCTGCTCGGCCGGGGTTGCCGCCGCGGCTTGTTCCTGCGCTCGCTGGATGGCGGCAAGCGCCTGCTCCCCGGCGGCCGGTCCCATCGGCGCGTTGATGTTGGGCCCGTTGGCGAGCGCCACGCCCCACGCACACATGGCGCAGGACGGGTCGAGGCGCTCGGCCTCCACGAACGCGCGCTCCGACTCCTCGTGGTTGAATGCATACAGCCACCGCAACCCCTGGTCGAAGTAGTGCTGCGCGGC
>CAZJXR010000038.1:0-24363 GCA_964550085.1 uncultured Gemmatimonadota bacterium | reverse complement strand
ATCACCGCGAAGGCGATCTCGCTCGTCCCCCGCTCCGCCGCGATCTGCGGACTCTCCCCCAGCTCTTCCTGGTGTCGATAGGCGTTCTCCATCACGATGATGGCGTCGTCGACCACGATCCCGATCGCCAGGATGAGGGCCAACAGGGTGAAGTTGTTGATGGTGAACCCCAGCGCGTACATGAGCGCGAACGCACCGAGGACCGACGTCGGGATGGCCAATCCCGGGATTAGCGTCGCTCGCACGTTGCGGAGGAAAACGAAGATGATGAGCACCACCAGGATGGCGGCCAGGATGAGCGTCTCTTCCGCCTCGCGGATCGATCGTCGCACGAAGTCGGCCTGGTCGAAGGCGATGGTCAGGTCGACGCCGGGTGGCAACGCGGCCTGGATGGCGGGGAGCTCGTCGCGGATGCGGTCGGACACCTCGACCAGATTCGCTTTCGACTGGCGAACCACCCCGATGGCGACCGCCGACGTGCCCTTGAAGCGTAGAATGGCGCGGTCGTCCTCCGGCCCGAGCTCTACCCGCGCCACGTCGCCCAGCTTCACCAGCTGACCGTTTCCGCTCGCCACCGTGAGGTCGGCGAACTCCTCCGGGGTCTTCAGCTCGCCCAGCGAGCGCACGGTGAACTCTCGCCGTTCTGACTCGATCCGACCGGCCGGCACCTCGACGTTGCGGGTGCGAATGGCGCTCTCCACGTCTTGAACGGTTACGTTCCGCGCCGCCATCTCGGTCGGCGACAACCAAACCCGCATCGAGTAGCGGCGCTCCCCGAAGATGAGGGCCTGGCCGACGCCGGTGATCGTCTGCAGCCGCGGCTTGACCTCGCGGTCGCCGATGTCGGAAAGCTGGAGCAGGTCATAGTTGTCGCCGGCGAGCGCGAGCCAGAAGAACGGATTCGCGTCGGCGTCCTGCTTGGTGACCACCGGCTCTTCGATCTCCTGTGGAAGCCTGCCGCGCACGCGGGACACCTTGTCGCGCACGTCCTGGGCGGCCGTCTCCAGGTCCCGATCGAGATTGAACTCGAGCGTGATGTTGCTGAACTGCTCGGCGCTCGAGCTGGTGAGGGTGCGAAGCCCGGGGATGGTGCTCAACTCCTCCTCCAGGACGTCCGTCACCGTGGACTCCATCACGCGCGGGTTCGCGCCTCGGAGAAAAGTGGAGACGGACACGATGGGCGAGTCCACGTCGGGGAGCTCGCGCACCGAGAGTCGGGTGAACGCGATAGCGCCGAACAGGATGATGGCGGCGCTCACCATGCTGGTGAGGACGGGTCTGCGGATGGCCGTGTTGGAAAGCTTCACCTTACTTCAACCGCTCCAGGACGAGAAAGAACCGACCCCGCGACCGGCCGCGGGGTCGGGTAGATGTCCTTATAACCGCTCTGTCCGGCCGTACGTTTAAGCACCACAGGACGTTTCGCCGGGCGCCTCCCCCGACTCCCTCCCCGCAGGCCAGCCGCTGGCGGGCGTTCATGCTAGGGCCGCGTCGGGCGGATTGCCAGCGCCGATCGGCCGCTGGTCGCTAGGCTCGAGTCGACTGCAGTTCCGGGACGAAAAGCGGTCGCACGGCGACATACCAGCCCAGCTCCTCGCCCATGCGCGCGGCAGGGTGCAGCGACGCGAGCTGGATCGCTTCGTCCACATCTTCGGCCTCGACCACGAACACGCCCCCGATCTCCTTCGACTCGATGAACGGGCCGTCGGTGATCACCCGCTCCCCGGCCCGGCTGCGGACGATCTTCCCGCCCGCCCGGAGACCGGCGTACAACTGCACGCGGTCGTCGCCGGCCAGTTCCTCGTCGTATCCGCGACACCGGTCCACGTAGGCTCGCTGCTCCTCCTGGGTCAGCGCATTCCAGGCGGACCCGTCTCCGCATGCCAGGCACAGGTACTTCATCGTCGATCCTCCGTCAGGTTGCCGTTCACGATCCCCGAGATGCCGTCGCCATCGCACTCTTCGGCGTGGCGTACGCCTCCTCGAGGCGCGCGATGTCGAGCTTCGTCATCCCGAGCATCGCCCCCGTCACGCGTTGGGCGCGGGCGCGGTCGGGGTCCTTCATCATCTCGCCGAGCGCGGTCGGCACGATCTGCCAACAGACGCCGTAGCGATCCCGGAGCCAGCCGCATTGCTCGATCGTCCCGTCGGCCGACAGTGCCTCCCACAGGCGATCGATCTCCGCCTGGTCAGCGCAGTTCACGACGAACTAGATCGCGTGGTTGAAGGGATCCTGAGGTCCGGCGCAGCTCGTGAGCGCGCCACGGTCAGGTCTCTCACCTGTGGTCGAGCGGCGTAGGGCGAATTCGACACGGCGCCGACGGGCTGTTGACCAGCGATGTCGGCGCGCCCGACAGGGCAGCGCCGGCAAGGCGACCGACGGTCCTCGCCCCCGGCGCCCGTCCCCGAGGTCGGGGAGCGCGACCGGTCAGACCGTCAGCAGAGGCCGCACCTCGACCGTCCCCCCGGCCGGCAGGGTGGGGATGCGCGACGCTACGGCCACCGCCTCCTCGAGGCTGGCGCACTCGATCAGGTGATACCCGCCCAGGTGCTCTTTCGTCTCCATGAACGGCCCGTCCGTGACGACCGGCCGACCCTTCGCGTACCGCACGGTCCGGCCTGCCGCCCGGGGCTGGAGCTGCCCGGTGGCCAGGTGCCGGCCCGCGCGGTCGAGATCGGCGAGCACGCCGCGGTACGCTTCCATGATCCCGTCGCGCTCGGCCTGCGGGAGGGCCTCCCACGCCTCCTCGTTGAAGCGGCACAGCAGCATGTATTGCATCGACTGTTCCTCGACTGATCGGTTTTGTCGTTTCTCGCCGGACCTGCTAGGACTTGTCGCGCACTTCGGCCAGCCGCGATTCGAGAAACCGAAGCTGCGACGTCTCGTTCGTGAGCCGAACGGCGCGGCGGTACGATTCCGCCGCCTCTGCATGGCGTCCGAGCCGGCGGCACAAGTCCGCCCGCGCCGCATGGGCCAGATGGTAGTCTGTCAGTTCACCTGCCTCGAGCAGCTCATCGATCGCTGCCAGCCCCGCTCCCGGCCCGTCGCGCATCGCGACCGCAACGGCCCGGTTCAGGGCCACGACCGGCGACGGCTCGATCCGGAGCAGCAGGTCGTAAAGGGCCACGATCTGGGTCCAGTCGGTCTCGGCTACGGACGCTGCCTCGGCATGGACGGCCGCGATCGCCGCCTGCACAGTGAAGGGGCCGAATCGGCGGGATGTGAGGGCGCGTTCCACCAGGACTATCCCCTCCTCGATGAGGGCCGGGTTCCACAGCGAGCGGTCCTGATCCTCGAGCAACACGAGCTCGCCGTCGGCCGTGGTGCGTGCCGGCCGCCGCGCTTCGTGGAGCAGCATCATGGCCAGCAGCCCCTCGACCTCCGGCTCCGGAAGCAGCTCGATCAGCAGCCTGCCGAGTCGGATCGCCTCATCGCTCAGATCGGGGCGGGTCAGGCTGTCGCCAGCGGAGGCAAAGTACCCCTCGTTGAACACGAGGTAGATGACGCGGAGCACCGTGCCCAGCCGCTCGGGCAGCTCGTCGCGCGCGGGCACCTCGTAGGGGATGCCGGCGTCGCGGATCTTGGCCTTCGCACGGACGACGCGTTGCGCGAGGGTGGGTGTCCGTAGCAGGAACGCGCGCGCAATCTCTTCCGTGGAGAGGCCGCATACCTCGCGCAGGGTGAGTGCGATCCGGGCGTCCGGGGAAAGCGCCGGGTGACAGCAGGTGAAGATCAGCCGCAGCCGATCGTCGACCAGCCCGCTGTCGTCGTCGATCCACTCCGCCCGGTCGGCCCCATCGGGCGACGCGAGGCTCATCTGGTGGACGATCTCCGCTTCGGCCCGCGAATCGTCGAGCTTCGCACGTCGCCGCAGCCGGTCAATGCCCCTGAAGCGGCCGGCCGAGATCAGCCAGCTGCGTGGGTTCTTGGGCACGCCGTCGCGCGGCCACGTCCGGAGGGCCGCCTCGAACGCGTCGTGCAGTGCCTCCTCGGCGAGGTCGAAGTCGCCGAGCAGGCGGATCAGGGTGGCGAGGACGCGGCGGGACTCTTCACGGTAGACCCGATCCACCGTGTCGTGCACGGAGGCGATCGGGTCGGGCGCTACCGGAGATTCGGGCTTCATTCGTGTTGTCTGCCTGTCGGCGATCGGAGAGGCTACGTGGGTGTGCTTGGATTCGCTACCCCGATGTCCCCCCAAAGGAGCCTGCACCTGGCGTTTCAGCGGTCGCCGGCGGGGCTCGCGGCTTGCGCGATCGATCGGCGCAGGCGATATGCTCCGGTTTCGTCACCGGATCCGGAACCCATGCCTTGCAGGAGCTGAAGCGGGTGGATCTGCCAGCCGATGCGGGAACGGGCTCGTCGGACGTCGTGCGCCTCGCCGTGTGGTCGGGTCCGCGGAACATCTCGACGGCGCTGATGCGCTCGTGGGGCAATCGAACGGACACAATCGTGTGCGACGAGCCCCTGTACGCCCACTATCTCCAGGTCACCGGCGTGGAGCATCCGGGAGCGGCCGAGATCCTCGCCGCCCACGAGACCGACTGGCGCAAGGTCGTCGCCCGGTTGACCGGTCCGGTGCCGGCCGGGGTTCGCATCTTCTACCAGAAGCACATGGCCCACCACCTGTTGGCGGACATCGACCGCGGGTGGCTGAGTCGGCTCGTCCACTGCTTTCTGATCCGCGATCCGGGCGAAATGGTGCCCTCCCTCACTCGAGTGTTTCCCCACGCGACACTGGCCGACACGGCGCTCCCGCAGCAGTTCGACCTGTTCGAGCACGTGCGTGCGGGCACCGGCTCGACGCCGATCGTTGTCGACGCGCGCGATGTCCTCGAACGGCCGCGCGAGATCCTCGCCATGTGGACCGAGGCGGTCGGGGTCGCGTTCGACGATTGCATGCTGTCCTGGCCCGCGGGTCCGCGCGCGACGGATGGAGCGTGGGCCGAGCACTGGTACGAACAGGTGAACCGCACGACCGGCTTCCAGCCCTACGCTCCGAAGCGGGGACCGTTGAGCGCGGCGCAGGAAGCGCTGGCGGCAGAGTGCCGGCCCTATTACGAGGCATTATACTCGCACCGCCTGGGGCGATAGTACGCGGCGATCGGCCCGCCGCGGGAGACCTGCGACGCGATGCTGCAGCATTTCAACGAGAAGAACCGTGACCTGCTCGTCAACATCAACGGCGCGCTCGTACACCGCGATGAGGCGGGCATCAGCCCGTTCGACTCCGCCGTCCAGGGCGGCGACGCGGTGTGGGAAGGCCTGCGGTTGTATGATGGCCGCATCTTCAAGCTGCGCGAGCACCTGGAACGCTTGCGGAACTCCGCCCTCGCCCTCGCCTTCGAGACCATTCCTTCGCCGGAGGAGATCACGACCCAGATCCGGCGGACGCTCGAGGCAAACGGGATGCGCGACGGGATCCATATCCGACTCACCCTCACCCGGGGCGTCAAGATCACCTCGGGCATGGACCCGCGACTGAATCAAAGCGGTCCGACCCTGATCATCATCGCCGAGCACAAGCCGCCCGTGTACGACCGGCGCGGAATCGCGCTGGTGACCAGCTCCATCCGGCGTTTCCCTCCCGACTGCCTGGACCCGAAGATCCACCACGCGAACTTGCTGCAATCGATTCTGGCCAAGATCGAGGCCAACGCCGCGGGGGCCGATGACGCTCTGATGCTCGACCTACACGGTTTCGTGGCCGAGACGAACGCGACGCACCTGTTCCTTGCCTACCGCGGTGAAGTGGCGACCAGCCGCACGATCGCCTGTCCGGAAGGGATCACGCGCGCGACCGTCCTCGAGCTGTGTCGCGAGCACGGGATCCCGTGCGCCGAGCGCGACATCTCGCTCACCGAGGTGTATCGTGCCGATGAGCTGTTCTGTACCGGAACGATGGGTGAGCTGGTGGCTGTCACCCGCGTGGACGGGCGTCGAATCGGCTCGGGAGAGCCGGGGCCGCTTACCCGAACGCTCAGCGACCTGTACCGCGCGCTCACCACTACCGGCGGCGAGCCGGTGCTGCAAGCGGCCCGCTAGGGTTCCTTATGGGCTTGCCGGGGTGGTTTGTGACGGGCTGCCACCAGACGGACCAGGGGTAATACGGTATGTGCGGGCGCATCGCCCTTCACTCCGATCTCGACGAGCTGCGCCATTATTTCCGGGCGGAGGCAGCCGGGCTCGAGGCCTGGTCTCCGAGCTACAACGTCGCCCCCAGCCAGGACATCGTCGCCCTGCGTCTGGGGAGCGATTCCGGCCACCCGGGCGCCGATCGCGACAGGGGGCACCGCGAGTTGGTCCTGCTCCGCTGGGGGCTGGTTCCGGCCTGGTACGACGATCCGAACACGGGCGGCCGGCCGATCAACGCGCGCGCTGAGAGTGCGCACCTGAAGCCGACGTTCAGAGATGCATTCTGGAACCGGCGCTGCCTGGTGGCGGCGGACGGCTTCTTCGAGTGGCGGGACATCGATGGCGTGAGACAACCCTATTACGTGCGGCATCGAGACGGGGCGCCGCTTGGACTCGCGGGGCTGTGGGAGCGGTGGCGCAGAGGCGGACGGCCCGCGATCGAGTCATGCACCATTCTGACCACCCGACCGAATGCCGTGGTCGAGCCGCTGCACGATCGAATGCCGGTCATCGTGGCGCCGGGCGATCACGACACCTGGCTGAATCCCATGCTCGCCGACCAGGCAGAGCTCGCGCGGCTGTTCGAGCCGTTCCCGGTCGAGCAACTCGTCGCCTATCCGGTCAGTCGTTCGGTCAACGATCCGGCAAACGACTCTCCGGCCTGTATCGACCCCGAGGCGTACGAGCCACCGCCTCCTCCCCTGGAGCTCGATCTGTTCCAGGTGCCGCCCGGCAAGGAGGATGCGGGGTCCGGCCGACGGGGCGGACGCTGAGCCAGAGGGTCTCGACAGCGCGATCGGGCTGGCGCGGCGGGCTGGTGCGGCGAATCTTCACGCGTGAACCAGTCTCGCCGAGCCACAGCGCAGGCATGGGGGAAGGGCGTAGTGGCCCTCGGACTGTCACTCGTAGCCTGCGATCCGTCACCCCCGGCCGACGTCGCCGGAACGCTCGGGATGCCGGCGCGAATCTGTCCGGAGGCGCAACGACCGGGAGTCGGGGAGGGGGACGACTTCGCTCGCCAGGTCGAGGTCTGGTCCGCCGAGGTGCCGGCGAGCCCCGACCTGTACTGCGTGAACCTGATCGCCATCCCGGACCTTCCCGACGCCTCCGGAACCGTCGAACTGGCCCGCCGCCCCGGGCCGTTCGATGTCGACGTGACCCCCGATGGTCGTCCCCGTTACGACCTCGTCTTCCGGCTCGACGGCTTGCCCGAGCCGGGATCTCTGGGCCCGTTCACAACCTACGTCGCCTGGCTCACCACGCCCGTCCTCAGTCCGATGCTCCGCCTGGGCGCCGTCAGCAATGGGGCGCATCGCTTCGGTCCGGCAGAGTTCAACAAGTTCCTCATCCTGGTGACCGCCGAGCCGGACGCCGGGGGCACCGAGCGCCGGGGAAAGATCGTCCTGCGGGGGACGTCGCCGAGCTCCCGCATGCAGGCGCACGACATCCTCGCCCTGCCGCTCACCGCCCTGTCTGCCTCCGATCGCCAGGCGGCGGCCGCCGGCGGGACACACGGCTGGCACCACCCGCCGCCGCATCCTGCGGTCGCCATGCTCCCGAACCTCGAATGGCTGCATCCGCGCGCCACCCCGTACCTGCCGGGCGCTGAACGAGCGCGGGCCCCGCTCGCTCGCCCCCGCACCATGGTCGAACTGAGCGACGGAGACACGCTGCGGCTCGAGGCGGGTCACGTGCGGCGTACGATCGGCGGCCGCGAGTTCGTGATGTTCGGATTCAACGGTCAGTATCCCGGACCGCTCCTCCGAGTGGGACAGGAGGCGACCATCCTGGTGGACTTCACCAACAACCTCGAGCTGCCGACCTCGATCCACTGGCACGGAGTGAGGTTGGAAAACCGCTTCGATGGAGTCCCCGGCGTTACCCAGGATCCCGTGCAGCCCGGTGGTCGCTTCCTGTACCGCGTGCACTTCCCCGATGCGGGGATATACTGGTACCATCCGCACCACCGCGAGGACATCCAGCAGGAGCTCGGCCTGTACGGAAACATGTTCGTGCTCGCCACCGATCCGGCCTACTTCAGCCGTGCCAATCGGGAGGAGTTCCTGATGCTCGACGACCTCCTGATCGGCGAACAGGGTCTGGTTCCGTTCGGGCTGGAGACGCCCACCCACGCCCTGATGGGGCGATTCGGCAACGTCCTGCTGGTCAATGGCGAGCCGACCTACGCGCTGGCCGTGCGGCGCGGCGAGGTGGTGCGCTTCTTCTTCACCAACGTGTCGAACACGCGCACCTTCAATCTGTCGCTCGATGGCGCCCGCATGAAGCTGGTGGCGTCGGATCTGGGGTTGTTCGAGCGCGAGGAGTGGGTGGACCAGGTGGTGATCGCGCCCGCCGAACGGTACGTGATCGAGGCGCGCTTCGAGCAACCCGGTCGGACCGCGCTCACCAATCGCGTGCAGGGAATCGACCATGTGTTCGGCCTCTTCTTTCCAGAGCGTGACACCCTCGGCGTGATCGACGTCGACGCGGAGCCGGCGGCCGAGGACCTGGGTGACGCGTTCGGCGTGCTGCGCCGCAACAGCCGCGTCAGCGGGGAGATCGCGAGCTACCGATCACACTTCGAACGACCGGTGGACCACGAGCTGGTGCTCAGCATGGACGTGGGCGAGCTGCCGTTCGTCGTTCGCCTCGTCATGCGCCTGGACAGTGCGTACTTCCCGCCGGTGGAATGGAGCGGAACGATGCCCATGATGAATTGGGCGTCGACCGGCAAAGAGGTGCGTTGGATTCTCCGGGATCCGGCTACCGGGCTGGAGAACCGGGACATAGAGTGGCGATTCCGGGTAGGCGACGTGGTCAAGGTGCGCCTGGTGAACAGCCGGGCGGCCTTCCACGCCATGCAGCACCCGATCCACATTCACGGCCAGCGGTTTCTGGTTCTGAGCCGGAACGGAGTCCCGAACGACAACCTGGTGTGGAAGGACACGATGCTGCTCCCGGTCGGATCGAGCGCCGAAATCCTGCTCGAGCTCTCGAACCCGGGTGACTGGATGCTGCACTGTCACATCGCCGAGCACCTGGCGGCCGGGATGGCGACGGTGTTTCGGGTCGATCCCGTCTAGCGGCCCGCCCGAGGTTTCCACGACCTGTTGGGCGCGCCCCGGAGGCGCGCCTGCCGTGCACAAGGAGGCACTGCGATGCGCTGTTCCAGACCGAAGGCAACCGTTTCGGCCCTCGTGGCCATGGCTACCCTGCCGCTGGCGCTCGCGCTGGACACCCAACCTGCCGTAGCCCAGTCGGCGGACGAGCTCTCCGACGGCGTCCTCGAGTACGTGAGCGTCCGGGCGCCCGTGATCGCGCTCACCCACGTCCAGGTTGTCGACGGCACGGGGGCGCCACCGGCCGAGGATCAGACCGTGCTGATCCGCGACGGTCGCATCGCGGCCGTCGGACCGGTGTCGAGCATAGCGGTTCCGGGGGACGCGGAGGTTCTCGACCTCGCCGGGCATACGGTGATCCCCGGGATGGTGGGAATGCACAATCACACCTTCTACACCACCTATCGTCGTGACGTGCAACTCAACTACAGCGCGCCGCGACTGTACTTGGCCAGCGGCGTCACCACGATTCGAACCACGGGCAGCTTCTCGCCCTACAGCGAGATCAACCTCAAACGCAGCATCGAGGCGGGCCGCGTTCCCGGGCCTCGAATGCACATCACCGGGCCCTACATCACGGGGCCGAACAGCTCGGCGGACATGTACCAGGTGACCGGTCCGGCGGATGCGCGCCGGGTGGTGGCGTATTGGGCCGAGGAGGGCGCGACCTGGTTCAAGGCCTACACGCGGATCAGTCGGGAAGAGCTGGCGGCGGCTATCGACGAGGCACACGCCCGGGGCCTCAAGATCACGGGACACCTGTGCTCGGTGAGCTTCCGCGAGGCGGTCGAGCTCGGGATGGACAACGTCGAACACGGGTTCTTCGTCAATACGGACTGGGATCCCGAGAAGCAGCCCGATAGCTGTCCTACCGGTGCGCTGGATCGGCTGATCGAGGTGGATCTGGACAGCCCGGAGGTGGCGGCCACGATTCAGGCCATGGTGGACAACGGCGTGGCGATGACATCGACCCAGGCCATCTATGAGCTGTACGTGCCGGGCCGTCCCCCGATCGAGGACCGCGTGCTCGCAGCCCTCGCGCCGGAGTCGCGCGAGGAGTACCTCGAGGCACGCGAGCGAATTGCGTCGACGGGCTCGGGGGGGATCGCCGTCGATATCTTTTCCAAGGCCCAGGCGTTCGAGTACAAGTTCGCCCAGGCTGGCGGCACGCTGGCGGCCGGCGTAGATCCGACCGGGATCGGTGGCGCGCTCCCCGGCTACGGCGATCAGCGCAACTACGAGCTGCTCATCGAGTCCGGCTTCACTCCGATCGAGGCGCTGGAGGTGCTGACGGCGAACGGTGCCAGGGTGCTCGGCGTGTTCGATGACTTGGGCTCGGTGACCCAAGGAAAGCGGGCCGATCTGGTGGTGATTCGCGGGGACCCGATAGCGGTTCCGGCCGACATTCGTAACGTGACCATCGTGTTCAAGGACGGGGTCGGGTACGACTCGGCCAGGTTGATCGCGTCGGTGGAAGGGGAGATCGGAGTGCGGTAGCGGGCGTCCCCCCGGCCCGGCGGGATCAGTAGGAGATCCCTAGCCTCCGGTATACGTCCGATAGCAGCCACACCGGCCCGATGAGGAGGAACTGGAGGTCCTCGAAGAACGACGGCTTCTGGCCCTCGATCTTGTGGCCGACGAACTGAATGGTCCAGCCGATGACGAACAGGAGGATCATGGCGGACAGCATGCGCTCCGCCAGGCTTGCGGCCAGCGACAGCACGAGCATGTACATGACGCCGAACACGATCGCCATCCCGATCGCCAGCCGGAGCGATAGCGCCAGGTAGTAGAGCACGGTAAGCGTGATCACCACCAACGCGACCGTCACCCCGTTGCAGCGCAGAACGCAGGGGAGCGGGATCAGATACAGCAGCCCCATCAGAGACAGCACGATGATCGGTATCCCGATCCAGTGGAGGGTCTTGTTGGTGGCGTTCTGATGGTGCTCGCCGTAGTCGTTAAGCCACCCTTCGATGCTCCGCATGCGCTCCTCCGGTCGGGGTCAACGACAGGATACGGCGGTCGGCCCGCCGCCGCACCAAGCCCACCGGAGGCCAGCCCTGCCAGGTTACTGGGTGCGCAGCACCGTCACCTGGATGCGCGCCGAGCTCGGAATCGCGCGGCCGCTGTTTCCGAGCAGATCCACGGTAAACGCCGGAGTCGCCGCCGCGCCGGCGAGGACGAAATACTTGGCGGTCGACGCCCCGACATCGAAGTTGGTGGTGAAGTTGGTGAACTGCCGCCGGTCGAGGGCCAACGGATAGAGCTCGGGGAACGCCGGCGCCGATCCCGGATTGCGGCTGAGGCCGAAATACACATCGGTCAGGTTCCAGGTCGCCAGCAGGTTAGCGGGGTCGATGCCCGCCACGCCTGCGTCGTCCACCGCCGGCATGGCCGTGTACTGGCCGAGCAGCTCCGCCCACTCGGGGTCCGAGAAGCCGGACAGCGAGGCGGCGCGCTCCACGTTGGCGATGCCACGCAGACGCTGCGGTCCGCCGCTCGCCAGCTGCCGGAACACCGACTCCTCCTCCGCACCGCCGAGCAAGCCTCCCGAAGTGTTGACGCTCGCCTGGTCGCCCAACCAGCGGACGAACAGCCACGCGAAGCCCCGCATCTCGAGCGATTCGAAGCCGCCCGGATCGGTCTCGGCGATCGCCTGGGTGCTGTTCGGATTGACGAAATACTGCCGAACGCGCCCGAAATTCGAGATCTGGTATGAGTTGAAGGAGGTGATGTCGGTGATGGCGGTATTGAAGTCGATGTTCTGGCGCGGAGCCAGTCCGGCCGACTTCAGCCCGACGACCTCCTCGGCGGCATGCGACAGACCCTCGGCGAGCCAAATGTCCTCGAGATCGAAGAAGTCGCCGCCGTGGAAGAAGACGCGCTGCTCGGCGCTCAACAGGTGATGGAGCTCGTGCGCCGTCACCCCCTTGGCGATCTGGATCGCGGCCACGGTCGAGACGCGGTCGCTGAACTGTCCGTTCGGGTCCGGCGCCAGCAGGTAGAGGATCTCAGCCTCGTTGCTGGTCTGGCAGATGCCGTTGACCGCCGTCCCGCCGCCACCGCTGCCCGGTCCCGAGTCGGCGAGATCGGACGGGATGAAGAAGCCGCCGATGAACGTATCCGAGTTTCTCGGCGTGAGCTTGTTCACCTCCGGCGTGAACAGCGCGATCACCCGGCTGTTGCCATCGATGTCGGCCGGGGCGCCGAAATACGCCGTATCCGTCGGGAACACGATGTTGTCGAACGACGACACGAGGTCGTCATACTCGGCCTGACCGAAGGCCGATGAAGCGGTCTGGATGTCCTCGACGACAGTGATGTG
The DNA here is from genome assembly GCA_964550085.1 of uncultured Gemmatimonadota bacterium. Classification (GTDB taxonomy): domain Bacteria; phylum Gemmatimonadota; class Gemmatimonadetes; order Palauibacterales; family Palauibacteraceae; genus JBFILW01. Next base: position 11,783 of record CAZJXR010000038.1, on the reverse strand, counting down.
CAGCCCGGCCCGCCTGACCACGGCGGTGATGACCGTGGCCGTGTCGGTGCAGGAGACGGTGAGGTCCGGCTGCACGGCGAGCGCGAAGCGCAGCGTGTCCCCCTGTTGGGGCGGCACGGAGGCGAGACCGAACAACCCACCCGCGCGAGCGCCGTTGGCCGGCGCCGCGCCGCTGCGCTGCAAGGCGGCTCGGGCGCTCCGTCGCACGGCCAGCTCGCCGGTGGAGGACTGTTGCAAGCCCGTCCCCTGCAGGTCGGCGGTCCGAGCGGAGGAACGCACGGCCGGTGCGGGAGCGACGTTATCGGCCGTCGCCACCGGAGGAGCCGCCACGGCGGCCGAGCCGAGCGAACCGCGCATCTGCAGCGTCGTGGTGGCGCCATCCACCTGGCTCGCGCTGTGCACCACGATCTGATACTCGTGTGACCCGGCCATCTCGCTGAACCGAAGGCGAATCGCCTCTTCGGTAGCGACGATCACCTGCGACTCTCCGATCGAGAGGCCGACGTCGACGTCGTTGACGGTGAGCGAGCCCCCGTTGGGTCCAGTGCTGTCGCTTCGGCCGCAGGCCGCCGGTCCGCCGAGGCCGAGGGCGAGCGTCAGCGTGAGCTTCACTATCCTTCCGCGATGGGTCGCGGCCATCCCGTTATGCACGTGGGTTCGACTCCCTGTCTGGTCGGTTGATTCCTTCGCCCCCGCAGGGCGTGTCGAAAGACGGTCGCCCCCGGCGCACCGTCACTCCCGGGCCTGTCGCCGAGGCTTTAAGAGACCCGCTTGCACCTCCTTTAGTTCCACCTCCCCGCACGGGTTAACCGCGCGTCGGATCGGCGGGGAGAGCCGACCGGGAACGCGATGGAGAGCTTGCAGGTACGATATGTGTGGCCTAGCTTGGCCACCGTTCGCCGACGGCAGTTGCGGCCTCGGCGGCGCACAACATGGTGCCCGCAATCGTCCATTCTCGAAAGGAGGTGATCCAGTGTCTGCAGGGAGTAGAATCGAGCTCAGCTCGACCCGGGCAAGCGATCGCCTCGGCGTGACCCGCTGAGGGAGACCTCACAGGTGACGCTCAGGTAGGAATCAAGCTCGCCTAGCTCGCGGGGCCGTCGCAGGCATCGCGTCGAGTTGGGCCGAGAAGTACCCCGGCGGCCGCACGCGGCGTATCGCGTGCGGCCGTTCGTGCATCAGGGTTCTGTGGGCGGCTCCTTCCGGCGTGTGATCCTTCCCTGCCGCTCGGGGTGTTTCCCCGTCTTGTCCAGGTAGAACTCCCGGATCTTGTCCAGGTCCGCATCGATATCGCCGCTCGGCCAGATCATGTTTCCGACTCCTCCGACCCTGCGGCGATAGTCGAGGAAACCGAGCGCGATCGGAACACCGGCGCCCAGCGCGATATAGTAGAAACCCGTCTTCCAGGACTCGGTGCGCTTCCGAGTTCCCTCCGGCGCGATGGTGATGACCAGGCGGTCGTGCTGCTCGAAGGTCCGGACGATCTGGTCGACAAAATTGCGCCGGGTCGTGCGATCGACCGGGATGCCTCCCAATCGCCTCATTACCCCTTCCAAAGGCCATCGGAAAAGGGTGTGCTTGCCGATCCAGTGACCCTCGATGCCGAGAGCCCCCAGGCAGAGAAGGGCGAACGGAAAGTCCCAGTTCGAGGTGTGGGGAGCGCCGATCAGAACGTACTTGGCGGCCGTCGGTCCCGGCTGGATCCGCCACCCCAGCAGGCGCAGAACGACGCGCGCCGCAGTAGGCAGGAAGCCGCCGGGCGGCTCGCCGGCGAGGATCTCTCGATCGGTGTCGTCGAACATGGTGCGACAATCGGGCGATCAGTCGGGGTCAGTGCCCTCGCCGCTCAGTCGTAGTGGCTTTCGAACCACGCGGTGGCGTGTCTCGCCGCTCAGCAAAAGCGTTTCCTTTCGCGCCCGCGCGGCGTTCTCCGGCCTCTCGCTTCCTGCCCGCTCCTCGAGTTCGCGCGCGGAGAGCGGTTTGCTGAAGTAATAGCCCTGAATGAAGTCGCAGCCTCGGGAGCGCAAGAACTCCAGCTGCTCCTCGGTTTCGACCCCCTCTCCTATCACCTCGAGCCCCAGTCCGTGCGCCATGGCTATGATCGCGGTGGCCAGCGTCGCGTTCTCGCCGTTCGAGGTGATGTTCTGCACGAAAGATCGATCGATCTTGAGCGTGTTGAACGGGTATCGCTTCAGGTATCCGAGCGCCGAGAAGCCCGTGCCGAAGTCGTCGACCGCGAGCTGGATCCCACGGCGGGCAAGCTCGCCCATGATATGACCGGTGGTCGGCGGGTCCTCGAGCAGCAGTCGCTCGTTGATCTCGATCGTGAGCAGGTGGGGGGGCAGGTCACCGTTCTGCAGGGAGCGCTCGACGGCTCCCACCAGACTCGAACCCCAGAACTGCCTCGAAGACACATTGACCGCAAGCCGAAGCGGCGTTTGGCCCTGCCAGCGGCTCGCGGCGCGAATGCCCTCCTCCAACACCCAGTCGCCGATCGGACCGATCAGTCCCGTCTCCTCCGCCAGCGGCACGAACTGACTGGGCGGAACGTACCCGAGCTCCGCGTTTTCCCATCGCAGCAGCGCCTCGGCGCCGATGATCTGCTCGGAATGCGCGTCCACGATCGGCAGATACTGGAGAGACAGCTCTCCGCGCTCGAGCGCGTACTTGAGCTGGTGCTCCATTTCGAGACGCCGCAGCGCCCGCTTGTTCATCTCCGGGGTGAAGAAGCGGTATGTGTTACGCCCCTCCTCTTTGGCGTGATACATGGCCGCATCCGCATTTCGAAACAGCATGTGCGGGTCTTCGCCGTCGTCGGGACACACGGTGAGGCCAATGCTCGCGGTGACCAGTACCTCGTGCCCGCCAAGCTGAAAGGGTCGTGTGAACGCCTGCGTTACCTGCTCGGTAATGACATCCAGCTGTGCCTCGGCGTCGAGATCCGGCATGACGATGAGGAACTCGTCACCCCCGAAGCGGGCAACCGTGTCACTGTCGCGCACGCAGGCGCTCAAGCGCCGCGCGGCCTGCACGAGCAGCTCATCTCCGATCGCATGACCCAACGTGTCGTTGACCACCTTGAAGTGGTCCACATCGATGAACATCACCGCCGTCGACGTACTGTTTCGACGCGCGCGGGCGAGTGCTTGCGCCAGCCGGTCGGCGGCGAGTACCCGGTTCGGAAGATCGGTGAGGTCGTCGAAGTTGGCCTGGTGCAGAAGGCGCTCCTCGTACTCCTTCCGCACCGTCATGTCCTCCATGATCGACAGGAAGTGGGTGATCGTGCCGTCGTGACCCGTGATCGGCGAGATCGAGGCGTGTTCCCAGTACAGGTCGCCGTTCTTCTTCTTGTTGTAGAACTCGCCCCGCCACTCTCGGCCCGAGAGAATCGTGGTCCATAGTCCGCGGCTGTGCTCTTCCGACATGTAGCCTGATTTGAGAAACCGCGGGTTTCGGCCGATGACTTCCGAGCGGTTGTAGCCGGTTACCTCCACGAACTTCGGGTTCACGTACTCGATCCGCCCTTCCACGTCGGTGACCATCACCGACGCCGAGCTCTGCTCGACCGCCATCGACAGTTTACGGATGCTCTCTTCGGCGCGCTTTCTCTCCGTGATGTCCCAGCATACTCCGGACATGCGGAGGGCACCGCCCGACTCCTCGCGCTCTACCGTGCCGCGGGAGGCGATCGAGTGGACGCCGCCGTTCGGCTTCACGAGCCGATACTCTGTGTCGTACTCTGTGTCGTCGGCCAGAGAGCGCACGAACTCACGCCGCACACGCTCGCGATCCTGCGGATGGACGAGATCCAGGAAGTTGTGATACGAGCCGGTGAACGTCCCGGGCTCGAAGCCGAGCAGGGGATGGACATGATCGTCCCACGTCATCGCGTCGGTGCGCACGTCCCAGCTCCAGATCCCGACGCCCGCCGAACGGAGTGCGGTGCTCAACCGCCGTTCGATCGCCTGCAGCTCCTCGGCGGCGCGTGCCGAACGCAGGCGGTCGCGCAGCTGCCAGTGCGAGAGAATGCCGGCCCAGAAGCTGACGAACACGAACACCACGCCGCTGGTCGCGAACAGCCGCCAGTCGACGTCGCCGTTCCGCAACAGGAGGAGCAGAAGGTCGGTCGCCACGAACAGGGCCATGGCGACGCCGAAGGCGACGGCGGCGCCCGCCCAGCCGCGGTAATGAGCGAGAAGGAAGCAAGGCACGAGAGCGAACAACCACACGATTCCGGAGAAATCGGCCAAAGCGGGCGGCCAAAGCCAGGCGGCGGCCGCAGCGAGTGCGAGAGCGAGGCCGCTGATCACGAAAGCGCCGAGCGGAGAGCCGCCCGGGCGGATGGCTCCGCCGGATTCTCGTTTCCCTGATTGCAACGTGTGGAAGCCCCGATCCGCTTGCAAGACAATCGGATATGCGAACCGATGTTCGCTCCGTGACCGCTTAGATTGACGTCGGCGGACGGGTTGGGGTCACGGATGGGCGTGGATCGACAGTCAGGGTGCCGGGCGGGGTGCGCTATTCGGGCTCGAGCGTCTCGCAGATGGCCCGCAGGCGTTCGACGATTCGTGTCCACTCGTCGAACTCGATCCACAGGGCCGGAATCGTGGTGAGTACCTCGTCGCCACCGTTCGACGCCTTGCGACAGATCTCGAACGAGTTCCGATGTGCATCACGTCCGCCCACGAACACGCCCTTCGGGCACATAGAACGGACACGGTTGGAAAGTCTGCGCCTCAACTCTTCGTCTACCATTGGATCGACGGTGTCGTCGCTGATTCCACACCTCCCGGTTGGTGGCCGACCCCCGCTTCCGCAATCCCCCTCCCCGGCCGTCGCCCGGAGTGGCAATGACTACGGTGGCGGCGTCCCGGGTCCAGGCCTGCCGCCGTTGGACGGTTGCGCTCCGGGCCGCGGCCCGCCGCCGGGCAGGGGAGCGTCTGGCGGCGGCAGGTGCTGGGCTGGCGGTTCCATCACCGCCCGCCACAGGCTGTCGCGGAGCATCATGACGGAGTCGATCTGACCCAGCTCCCGCAGCCTCGCCATCTCGTCTGCCAGCTCTGCCAGCGCCTCTTCCTGTACCTGCAGCGCAACCTGTACGATGGAGTCCACGCGCATGACGATCAGGGAGTCCCCGGCGTCGACCGAGACCATGACCGCGCGCTCGAGGCCGGGCGGAAGCCGTCGTGCCCGCTCCGCCAGCGCCGCCTGGGCGCGCACCTCGTACACCTGCGCTTCGACCTCCGCGTCCCCCGTTGCGGCGGCGGCCTCCGAAGACTGCACCGCGAGACGCACCAGAGGCAAGACGAAGGTGGAATCAATGTCGGCTGCGCGCTCGAAGTGCTCCCGCGCCACCTCGGGCCGGTCGAGTCTGGCAGCGCGTAGACCCGCCTGATACTCCCGATACGCCTCGAGATCGGGTGTCGTCAGCTGGGCCAGCGGTGCCATCTCGGTTGGCTCCAGGGGACCTCCGAGGAGGGCCGCGGACAACTCGTGCGTCACGCTGTCGACGAGCGAGAAGACGTCGTTCCCGCGTGCGCGTGCGGCTGCAATCACGGTGCCGCTCGCCAATTCCAGCAGCTGCGCATCGAGCGTGAGGTCGTCTCGCGAACCGACGATCGAGCCGCGCACCATCAGATGGGCGCCGGCCCGAGTCGCGACCTCGGAAGCGAGATCTTCGGGGATGTTCTCCGTCTCGTCGCTGCCGGTCTGGCGGAGGAGATCGAACAGCCGCTGGCGGCTCACCACTGTCAGTTCCGAAAGCTGGGCAAAATTCGTGGTCAGCATGTCGGCCACTCCCGGGCCGAGCCAGGTGAGATCTTCGTCGATGGTGTTGTTGAGGAAGGGGAGAACGACCAGAGAGCGCGCGCCCAGGTCGGTGGCCGAGGCGAGGCGGGTAGCGGACGCCTGGCCTTCGATCGCCGGTTCGTCGCTCGGGACCTCCTCTCCGGTGCTGATGCGATAGGTCCCGATGGCGGCCAGCACGGCGAGGGTGACGAGCAGAGAAATCTCGGTCCGTACGACCTGCTGGTGTCCCTTCTCGCCGTGATACCAGGTGACCACGAGCACGGCGGGGAATCCGAGCACGACCAGCAGCAGCGCCACGTCGACGAGCTTGTGAGACAGTCCGTAGTTGTCCTGCAGGAACCCGATCGTCTCGAGAAGCGCGAACGCTCCGCCGAGGTAGACCAGTCCCACCTGGACGATGCGCCGTTTGCGCAGCGTACCGAACAGGTCGTGGAGGCGTTTCATGTCTCGTTTGTATCGCTTCTGTGGTTCGTGCGCGAGGCGGCCGGGCGGCCGCCCATCGCGGCTCGCGGCTTTCGGTTCCGCGCAGCGAGCGGCAAACCGGGGTGCCCGAGGCAATGCGCGTGTTCGACATCCACCGCCTGCGCGGCGTTGCCCGCTGCCCCGCTGTTCGCCGCCTCCGAATGTACTGGGACGACCGTGGATGCGCCGGGAACGCGGGGTCGCGGGCCGGGCGCTACATTGTTCTCATGCATACCCGCCCCGCACGCGACCGGATCGACACCCGTACAGTGTGTGGCGCGCAAGCTGCCCGATGACCGATCCGGTGATCGATCATCCGCTGCTCGGAGCCTATCCGGTGCGGATCCGGATCGCGGTACAGTGGGGCGAGATGGACGCATACGGGCACGTAAACAACGCCGTGCTGTTCCGATACTTCGAGTCGGCGCGCATCGCCTACCTGGAGCGCTGCGGCTTCGTCGAGTCCTACGCGCGGGACCGGATCGGCGCCATCCTCCACTCGACGCAGTGTCGTTTCCTGCGGCCCCTGTACTATCCCGACGAGCTGTTGGTCGGCGCCCGCGCCACCGACGTCGCCGAGGATCGATTCAACATGGACTACCGGGTGGTGTCCACCGCGGCCGACCAGCTCGCCGCACAGGGGAGCGGAATCATCGTATCCTTCGACTACGTACGACATCAGAAAGCACCTCTACCGACCGCGGTCCGGAGCCGGATTCGAGAAATCGAAGGCGAAGCCATCCCTGATCGCCGGTAAGGGTGACCCAACGAAAGGAGGCGCAGTTGGCCGACGACGACACTCGCACCGAGCGCTACCAGGTGAGTGGTGACAACCTGGTGACCAAAGTGAAGGAGCTGGTTCGCGAGGGGAACATCCGGCGCATCACGATTCGTAACGATGAAGGTCGGGCGCTCATCGAGATCCCGCTTACTATCGGCGTGGTCGGCGCGGTGTTGCTGCCGGTGTGGGCGGCGGTCGGCGCGATCGCGGCCCTGGTCGCCAACTGTTCGATCGAGGTGGAGCGAGCGGGCTCATAGGCGGACGGCTCGACCTTCGGTTTCCGGGCTCGGCGCAGCACACCCGAATCCGCTCCGGTCGGGCGCTTCTCGCCTGTCTCGCCGTCAACGCCTGCGCCAGCCCCGACCCACGCCAATTCGAGCCCGCGGAGGAAGCCGAGCTGGGCGGGCGCCTGGTCGAGGATCTCGATCGCCGCCTCTATCTGATCGAAGACCCTTTCGTCACCGCGCCACTGACGGAAACGGGCCTCCTTCTGGCCCTCAACGCTCCCTATCCGATCGCGGGCTACAGTTTCAAGGTCGTCGACGGCGAGCAGCTCAATGCGTTCGCGGTCGCCGGTGGCTCCGTGTACGTCTACCGTGGTTTGCTGGAGAATACCGCCTCGATGGCGGAGGTTGCAGCCGTTCTCGCACATGAGATCGCCCATCTGTCCGCCGGGCACGCGAGCCAGAAGCTCTACGAGTACCAGCGCACGCGGCTCGGTATCGGTCCCCGGATGGACCGGAGCGCCATCCTGTTCCTGGCCAACTACAGCCGGCATCAGGAAGTCGAGGCTGACAGCATCGCGATCGAGCTGTTGATCACGTCGGGATGGGATGCGGAGGCCATCCTGCAACTCTTCGACATGCTGCTGGAGCTTCGGGAACGGAAGCCGACCGCGCTTGAAACTCCCTACCTCGGCCACCCGATGATTGAGGAGCGGCAGGAGCATGCGCGGCGCATCATCGCGCGCATCCCGAGCGAGTCGAGGGACAGCCTCCAGGCACCGGTCGCGGGCCACGACCAGTTGCTGGAGGCGCTCGATCAGATGCCGCCGCCGCCCCGATCGGAGTTCCGTTGAGCCGGGTCAGCGCGCCACCGGCAGCGTCAGGATGGGAGATTGTACGGCTTTTTCCCCCGAGATCTCGAGTCGAAACAGCTCCTGGAGGAGCGCAAACGTCTCCTTCGAGATTCGGTCGCGGTCGTCGATATAGAACCATTGCCCGCGATACTCCGCCTTCACGGCTGCCGCGGACGGCTCCGAACTGCTCGAGCGGACCGTAAACAGATCCCCGAGGACCGCGTGCGTGTTCATCGGCTGGCCCGACGCCGTGAGCGCCTGGCGGGCAACACCGGACTCCAGATGTTGCGGGGGGATTTCGACTCCGTACGACAGGAAGGCCATGGCCGAGAGCACCGACCGGGTGGTCAGATCCAATCGAGTCCGCCCTCCGGATGGCGCACCCCCGAACTGGCCCTCCACCGCCAGTTCCATGTCGAATACGGTCGTCCCCGGCCGCAGGCCGAGGGCCTGAAACACGGTCCGCCCTTCCTCCGTGTCGAGGGCCTGCGGATCAAACCGGAGAACAGCCGCTGTCGTGTCTCGAACCAGCGTAAAGGTAGCTTCGCGATCGCCGGTCTCGAACCGGTATCCCTTCTCGGCGGCCGCGACCACGTCGTTGCCGGACACGGCCGCGGCCGGAATCGACGGGGAGAGCGGCGTGGTCATCGGGCGCTCGGCCAGCTCGATCAAGCCGCGGTCCCACAGCGCGTCGAGAGCGTGCGCGACCCGGGCGAACATGGCCAGGTCGCCCTCCTGCTCCTGGGTCAGCGCATCGGGGTCTCCGAAGTTGTCGAGGCCATTGATGCTCCGAATCGACATCCGTAACACTCGGTCCAACGCAGATCCGTTGATGACCAGGTACAGAACGCCCTTCAGGCTCACCGGCGCGAGCAGATGGGTCACGAAGTCGCTGTCGTCTTGAGGGGTGAAGGTAATGGTCGGCGACTCGGTGAAGCCCACCGTTCCCGTTCCCAGCGCCTCCGGATCCCCGCCGGAAATCCCGGCTGTCGCCCCCAGGCTGGCGTTGAAGGAGAACTGAGAGGTGATATTGCCGATGCTCAGGAATTCCGGAGAGTCCGCGTAGCGAAGACGAACGATGTTGAGGAGGAACTCTTCGGCGGCCGTCACCCGGACGGCTTCGTTGTACTCCGAACGACTCGACCGGAGTGCTCGCGGACCGGCCCCGCATCCCTCGATGACGAGCGTCACGAGACAGACCGGGATCGTCATTCGCGCCGGCAGAGATAGTCGTGGGTGCGTCATCGGTGCCCTGGCAGGGGTCGTTACGACCGCCGGTGTCTCCGGCTCCCTCGCCGCCACGCGGCCCAAGGTATAGACGGGGGTCGGTTCCGCGCCAACGTCGGCCGCAAGTGGACGGCTAGTAGCTCCGAAACAGCTCGGCGACCCAGTCCGGCTCCCGCGGCTCGTCCCCTACCGCTATACCGCGCTGCTGCGCCCAGCGCTGGAGCCACGACAGGCCGCGCGGCCCGACGTACGGGTCCGGAATCGCGTACGCGGGATCGTCGAGGGCCTCCTCGAGCGTCACGAACCCGTAGCCGCGCCGGCCCAGCATCTCCACTAGCGGTGCCAGCCTGTCGGCGTTCAGCAGGTTGGCGTGCAGAAGGAGGATCTGCGGAACCTCGTAGCCGAGCACCGACATCGATAGTTCCTCGTAGAAACGGAGAGACTCCTCCATGTGAGCCAGGAACGCATCGGCGACGCGGCGCGCGGTGGCCGAGTCCCCGCGCTCCATTGCGCGGGCGTAGACGGCGGCGAAGACCCACTCCTGATTGTCGACCGTCACCGGAGCGATAGTGTAGCCGCGCTGGGCGAGAAATCGCTCTACCTCGCGCTTTGCCTCGATCGACGTCCCCGTGTGCAGTTGCGGGTAGCGGAAGTATCGAAGCTCCTGTCCTCGAGCGGTGAGGAGTGGACGGAGCGCACGCTCGCCGCGCACAATGTCCTGCTGGTAGGCCTCCGGCGGCGTCGTGTTGAGATCGGGGTGCGACGCGGTGTGATTCCCGAGCTCGAGACCGGCGTCGAGCCAGCGGGTGAGGAGCGCCGCTAGCAGCGAGGGCCGCAGCCGCTCGCATACCCTGCTCTCCACCACCAGCCCGGTTGCCGGAATGTGGTGGGCGACGATCTGCCCGACGAGGCGCTCGGTGAATCGGGTGAGGGCGGCGGAGTCGCAGGCGGCGTGCGGCGAGGCGGTGAGCGGAAGATCATCGAAGGTGACCGCGATCCGCCTCTGGGTCGCGTCTCCCGCCCCATGGCGAATGGGCTGCGGTTGAACTGCAGCCGGAAGCTTGGCCACGGCGGCCGGTAGCGGGGCCACGGCAGAGGCGCGAAGCGCGGCGTCGCCGCCGAGTGCAACCCCGAGGACGACGCACCAGGATACCATGGTCCGCCTCCACACTGGGGCCGGTCGGAGTCCCGGGTTTGAGGGTACGCGCCCGTCGCGGTCGAGGTTGTGAGGCGAGTGCATGCAGGAATCTACAGGCTTGCTGTCGTGCGACGGCAACAGAGCGGCGAAGCGGCTCGGGCCCCCGCTGGCCGGACTCCCTCCGCCGAGTTAGTGTCGTTGCCTCGTGCTGTCCTCCACGCGAGTTTGTGAGAGAAACGATGAAGAGAATCCTGCCAGCAGCAGCCCTCGCCACCATCGCGCTGGCGATCGCTCCCGCCGCCCATGCCCAGGAGCTGATCGTCGGGACGTGGACCGGCCAGGTGATCCCCCCGGACGGGGAGGTGTTTGAAGTCGAGTACGAGGTCCAGATCGTCGACGACGTCCTCACGATCGCCTTGATTCCACCCCCCGATGCCGGGGCGCCGCTCGACCGGTTCGAGTTCAATGAGGTGTCGCTCGAAGAAGACGGCAGTCTGACCTTCTGGTGGGAGCCGGAAACACGGCTCGACTGTGTGCTCGAGCCCGAGGAGGACGGCAGCTACGAAGGGGCGTGCACGGACGAGGGCGGGGAGTCCGGGATCCTCATCATGGAACCGCCCGGCGACGAAGACTGACTCGCCGGGCAACGCGCGATGAACCGCTGCGGCTGGGCAACCTCCGATCTTGCCATCCCGTACCACGACGCCGAATGGGGCGTGCCCGCGCACGATGACAGGCGCCTGTTCGAGTTTCTCGTCCTGGAGGGCGCGCAGGCCGGCCTGAGCTGGGAGACGATTCTCAGGAAGCGCGATAACTACCGTGCCGTGTTCGCCGGGTTCGATCCGGACAAGGTGGCACGGTTCGACGAAGCGAGGATGGCCAGGCTGCTCTCGAATCCGGGCATCGTCCGCAACCGTCTCAAAGTCCGTTCGGCGGTCCGCAACGCGGGCGCGTTTCTCGACGTTCAGGAGGAGTTCGGTGGCTTCGACGCCTACGTGTGGCGCTTCGTCGACGGGGCGCCGAGGCTGAACGCGTGGAAGACTTCGTGCGACGTCCCCATCACCACTCGCGACTCCGACGCGCTCAGCATCGACCTCAAGCGACGCGGCTTCAACTTCGTCGGCTCGACCATCTGCTACGCCTTCATGCAGGCGGTCGGCATGGTAAACGACCACACGGTCGACTGTTTTCGCCACGCCGAGTTGAGCTGATAGGGGTCGCGGATCTCCTCTCCTTACCACGCGCTTTGGGCGCGGAGCCTCCTCGCTTCGCTGCGGGGTCTCCGCGCC
>CAZJXR010000037.1:23619-24636 GCA_964550085.1 uncultured Gemmatimonadota bacterium | reverse complement strand
GACGGTCCCGAGGCATCTCTTCGACCCGGCCGACCAGGTTCCGCACGCATACGCCGACCGCCCGCTGCCGATCGGGCACGGACAGACGATCTCCCAGCCCTATATCGTCGCCATCATGACCGAGCTGCTCGAGGTCGGAGCCGGCGATCGAGTGCTCGAGATCGGAACCGGGTCCGGCTACCAGGCAGCGGTCCTGGCAGAGATCGTCGACGACATGCGCTCGATCGAGATCATCGCGCCGCTGGCCGAGTCGGCAGCGGAGCGGCTTCGCGACCTCGGATACGACGGTGTCACCGTCCGCCAGGGCGACGGTTACTTCGGTTGGGCGGCTGCGGCCCCGTTCGACGGAATCGTGGTGACGGCCGCCGCCAGCCACATTCCGCCCCCCCTGATCGAGCAGCTGCGACCCGGCGGCCGAATGGTGATCCCGGTCGGCGCTCCCTTCCAGGTGCAGTCGCTCATGCTGATCGAAAAGACCGAGGACGGTTCGGTCCGCCAGCGCAGTCTCATGCCGGTGCGGTTCGTTCCACTCACCCGGAGCGACTGAGAAGGCGCGGTCACCGATGAGCCGCGGCGCTCTCGCGCTCGCCGTGCTGGTGGTGAGCGGGGTGGGGATCGCGTACCAGGTCGCCCTCATGCGGGTCTTCTCCATCGCCCAGTGGCACCATTTCGCCTACATGATCATCAGCATGGCGATGCTCGGCTTTGCCGCCAGCGGCACCGTCCTCGGCCTCGCCCGGGCGCACCTGCGGGGCAAGGAGGGAGCTGCGCTGCGTGGAGTGACCGGCCTGCTGCCGCTGGTGCTCGTCGGCTGCTACGCGGCGAGCCAGCGCGTTCCGTTCGAGACGTTTCAGCTCGTCACCCAGCCACGACAGCCATGGCTGCTGCTGTCGTTGTACGTGATTCTCTCACTTCCCTTCTTCCTCGTTTCGACGGCCATCGCTCTCGGGTTCCTCCTCGACCCGAGTCGCGTGGGTCGCGTCTACTTCTTCAGCATGGTCGGTTCGGGGCTCGGTG
>CAZJXR010000037.1:5025-23609 GCA_964550085.1 uncultured Gemmatimonadota bacterium | reverse complement strand
TTCACGCTCCGGTCGCCGCCCTGCCGTACGTGCTGGCGGTCGCCGGCGGACTCGCCTTCGTCGTCGTCGCGTGGTCGCATCGCCGCACTCTGCTCCTCGGTCTCGCCGCCTTCGTCGTCGGCGGAGTGTGGAGCATCGCCGGGGGCCTCCATCCGGTGCGCGTCTCGGAGTACAAGGGGCTCTCCTACGCTCTCGACCTTCCCGACGCCGAGGTGGTGGCGGTGGCCCGCAGCCCGCTGTCCGAGATCACCGCCGTCGCGTCGGCGCAGATCCGCGAGACGCCGGGCCAGATCTCGAACTACCCGATGGGCGAGCTCGGTCCGCTCCCCCCGCAGATCGCGCTCTTCTTCGACGCCGGGGCCGTCTCCCCGATTCACCGTCTCGACCGTCGGCCGCAGGAGCTGGTCTTCCTGGACTACGTCACTTCTGCGCTGCCCCACCACATCGTGCCGCGACCGCGGGTGCTGGTGGTCGGCGCGGGCGGAGGCACGGAAGTACTTAGCGCGTTGATGCACGGCGCCTCGCAGGTGACGGCGGTCGAAGTCGATCCACGCGTGTTCGAGCTGGTCGACGGCCCGTTCGCCGATTTTGCCGGTCACCTGTACAGCCGCCCCGACGTGCGCCCGGTGGTGGCCGAGGCGCGCGGATACCTGACCGCGAACGACGAGCGCTTCGACCTGATCCAGATCGCGCTGCTCGACTCGTTCAACGCCTCGGCGGCGGGGGTGCACGCCCTCGACCAGAGCTATCTGTACACGGTGGAGGCGCTCGCTCTCTACCTGGAGCGCCTCACCCCGAGGGGCGCGTTGGGGATCACCCGCTGGCTCAAGACGCCACCGCGCGACGCGATCAAGCTGTTCGCCACCGCGGTCGAGGCGCTCGAGCGCATCGGGGTGGAACGACCGGAGCGCCACCTTGCGTTCGTGCGGTCCTGGAATACGGGCACAGTGGTCGTCACCCGCGCGCCCCTGTCGGAGGCACAGATCGCGGCGATCGAGTCATTCGCCGAGTCCCGGTGGTTCGACCGCGCCTGGCACCCCGGGCTCGAGGAAGAGGAGGCGAACCGCTTCACGGTGCTCGCCGATCCGGTCTACTACTCGGCCGCCCGTCGCATCCTGTCCCCCGAGCGCTCCGCGTTCTATGCCGAGTATCCGTTCGAGGTACGACCCGCCACCGATGATCGACCCTACTTCTTCCGCTTCTTCCGCTGGAGCTCGCTGCGCCACCTGCTGGCCGGCATCGGCGGCGATTGGGTGAACTTCGTCGAGTGGGGATACCTGGTGCTGTTGCTCACCGCCGTGCAGGCCACTCTCGCGGTCGGGGCTCTGGTGCTGCTGCCGCTGTTCTGCTTCGCCTCCACCCGCGGCCCGGGCACTTCGCGCGCCTGGACGGTCGGCTATTTTGCCGGCTTGGGCGTCGCATACATGTTTCTCGAGATCGCGTTCATCCAGAAGTTCATGCTCTTTCTCGCTTATCCGGTGTACGCGGTGGCCGTCGTGCTCACGGCGTTTCTCGTCTTTTCCGGCCTGGGCAGCCTGTACGCCGACCGCACGATGCGGCGGCACCGGGCCGACGGTGGCCGGTTCACCGCTAACGGCGACAAGCGCTCCGTCACCGGCGTCGCGCTGCTGATCGGAGCAGCGGCCGTCCTCTACGTGGCGGTGCTCCCGTATCTGTTCGCCGCCGGGAGCGGGTGGCCGGACGCGGGCAAAGTCGTCGCCAGCGTCGCGCTCCTGTCTCCCCTCGCCTTCCTGATGGGAATCCCCTTCCCGACCGGGCTGCAGCTCGTCTCCGACCGGTTGAATCCGCTCCTCCCGTGGGCGTGGGGCATCAACGGCGGCGCGTCGGTGGTCGGGGCCACGGTGGCGGCGCTGGTGGCGGTGCACGCCGGCTTCCGGGTAGTGGTCGGAGTCGCGGTGCTCCTCTACGTCGGGGCGGCGGTCGCTCTGCGAAGGCTCGATGTCGCCGCCGCTTGACCCATGCGCGTGCCGCGCATCGCACCCGAGGCTAGCTTCTGCCACCCCTTCGCAGGCTCCAGGAGGCGAGGAGCGAACCGCATGGCGATAAGAGCCGCCGTCATGCCGGCACCAGGCCGACCGCTCGAGGTGCGGGAGATCGGCGACCCGGATCTCGAGCCCGGAAGCGTTCTGCTCGAGACCGTGGCGAGCGAGGTGTGCGGCACGGACGTCCACCTGCGACACGGGCGACTCGCAGGCGTCCCATACCCGATCATCCCGGGTCACGTGAGCGTGGGTCGCATTGCGGAGAGCTGGGACGTGGAGACCGACGCACTCGACCGCCCGATCGAACCGGGAGACCTCGTCACCTTTTACGACGTGCACGAGATCTGTCACTCCTGCTGGCACTGTCTGGTCGCTCATCAGCCGAACCGGTGCCCCAACCGAAGAGTCTACGGGATCACCTACTCCGCCACCGAGGGTCCCTTGGGCGGCTGGGCGGAGCGCATCTACCTCAAACCGGGAGTGAAGCTGCTCAAACTGCCCGAGGATCTGAGCGCCGACGACGTGATCGGCGGCGGATGCGGACTTTTCACCGGCTTCGCCGCCGTCGAGCGTTCGGGGCTGGCGATGGGCGACACGGTAGTCGTTCAAGGCGCGGGACCTGTCGGTCTGGCCACCGCGGCTCTCGCCGTACTGCGCGGCGCGAGCCTCTCGATGGTCATCGGTGATCCGGCCTCCCGGCTCGAACTCGCATTGGCGCTGGGTGCCGATCGCACCCTGTCACTCTCCGACGTCCCGCCGTCAGATCGAAAGCAGGCGGTAGCGCAGGCGACGCAGGGCCGCGGGGCCGATGTGGTGATCGAGGTGAGTGGCAATCCGCGCGCGATCCCGGAAGGGTTCGAGCTCCTGCGGGACGGCGGCACGTACGTGATCGCCGGCCACTATACCGATGCGGGCCCGATCGAGATCAACCCGCACCGGTTCATCAACCGGAAGCACGCGGAGGTGCGGGGGCAATGGGGAACGGACTTCCGGCACGTGGCGCGGGCGTTGCAGATGCTCGCCAAGCACCGCGACCGGCTTCCGTTCGCCCGCGTAATCGGGGCCCGCTATTCGATCGAGGAGGCGGACCGTGCGCTGGATGACGTCGAGAGCCTGCGCGTCACCAAGGCCATCATTACCCCACGCTGAGCCCTACGCGCTGCCCCCGGCGCGGCGCCTGTAGTGCTCGTCGCCACCCTGCTCGCGCTCTGCGCGTTCGGCGTTTCGCTTCTCACCCTGTTTACCGGCTTTGGCCTCGGCACTCTGCTGCTTCCCGCGTTCGCCCTTTTCTTTTCGGTCGAGGTCGCGGTCGCGGCCACCGCCATCGTCCACGGCGCCAATAATCTGTTCAAGGTGAGCCTGCTGGGCCGCAAGGCGCGGCGCGACGTCGTGCTCCGTTTCGGCGTGCCGGCCGTCGGTGCGGCCTTCTTCGGGGCGATGCTTCTGGCCGCCCTCTCCGGACACGAGCCCCTGATTACCTGGTCCGTGGTCGGGATCGAAAAGGCGGTGACCCCGATCAAGCTGGTGATGGGCGGGTTGATCCTCGGCTTCGCTGCCTTCGAGCTCGTACCCGCACTGCGGGCGCTGCGGGCACCCGCCCGATGGCTTCCGGTCGGTGGCATACTGTCCGGGTTCTTCGGCGGTCTCTCGGGTCACCAGGGAGCGCTACGGGCCGCTTTCCTCGTCCCGCTCGGGCTGTCCCCGACGCAGTTCGCCGCCACGCAAGCGGTGATCGGATTGCTGGTGGATGCCGCCCGCCTTCTGGTCTACGGTTGGTCGTTGACGGTCCTGCGCGGTTCTGCGCGGGCGGCGATTCCATGGACTCTGGTCGCGGTGGCGACGCTGAGCGCCTTTGCCGGCGCGCTGCTCGGAACGCGACTCCTGCCCCGGATGACCCTCCGGCGAGTGCATCGTCTGGTCGGGTGGTTACTGGTCGTGGTAGGCGTCGCGCTGGGCGTTGGGCTCGCGTAAGGAGTTCGGCGGGTGGAGATGGAACTGCGCTGCTGCAGGTTGACCGGCACGTTCCGCCTTTCCCGGCAGGGCCGGGCCCGGACGCGGCGCCGTCGGAAGCTGCCGCCGACGCCGATGCCGTCCGGACCCGGGAGCTCCCATTATCCGGGAGCTCAGGAGCGCGGGGCACTCAGGAGCTGGGGAAGGGAAGCAGCGCCAGCGTCCCCGACTCGGCGACCTGGAGCCGGTTCAGAATCGCCGAACGGTCGGCGTCGTCGAGCAAGTCGGACGCGGCGTACTCTTCTGCCATGCGCGTGAACTCGCGCTGCTTGCCGCCGTACCCCTCCCACAACGTGATGAAGGCCGCATCCACATACGCGTGCGCCGCGGTGAGAACGTCCCCGGTCGCCGCCGCGATCGAGGCGGCCTTCTCCATCGCGCTTCGAGCACGGCCGTACTCGCCGGAATAGAAATAGAGGCGTGCGGCCCGGTCGTAGGCCAGAAAAGCGCGCGCATCGTTATCCAGCAGCTTGTTGGCGGCCTGTTCGTGCAACCTTGCCGCCTCGCCCCACCGTTCGGGGAATTCGTACAGGCTCATCGCCTGCACGTGCAACTCGTCCGCATCGCTCAGCGCGACCACCGTCACCGCCGGCAGCTCGTACATCGGTCGATCCTGGGCCTCGGATGCGGACGGCCCTACAAGAAGCAGCGCGGCGGCCCCGAGCGCTCCGTTGATCCCCAACCATTCCATTCGACCCTTCATGTCGGATATCCTCCTCTCCCTGCCCTTTCGTCACGATCGTGTTACGCCGCCCAGCGGAACCAGGCGAAGGAAACCACCGTAGAACAGTGATAGGAGGCGATCACAGCGGGATCTCTCGACGATCACTTCGCGGTCACGCGTGAGGTGACGGGCGGCGGTCGATTCGGGGCGGTCGATGATCAGGCTTTCGACGCTGGGAACCATAGATCTGGTGGCGGCTGATGGGCGGACGCTGCAGTCCATCCTCAGCCAGCCCAAGCGGGTCGCCCTGCTCGCATACCTGGCCGCCGCCGACGAGACGGCGCCACGGAGGCGGGACACCCTGCTCGGCGTGTTCTGGCCCGATCTCGATCAAGAGCACGCCCGGCACGCCCTCAATCAGTCGATCTATATCCTGCGACGCGCGTTAGGGCGCGACGTGCTGCGCTCGCAGGGCGAGGAGATAGGCGTCGAGCGAGATCAGCTGTGGTGCGACGTGCACGCCTTCGGCCGCGCCCTACGCGACGATCGTCCTCGCGACGCGCTGGACCTGTATCGCGGCGACCTGCTCGGCGGCTTCTTCATCTCCGACGCTCCCGATTTCGAGCATTGGCTGGATAGCGCACGGAGCCGGCTGCGCGGACAGGCCGCCGGCGCCGCTTGGTCGCTGGCCGAGCGGGAAGCTGCACGCGGCGACTTCCGCGATGCGTCGGAATGGGCGAAGCTGGCCACCGACCTCCAGCCACATGACGAGCCGGCCTTCCGTCGTTACCTGACGCTGCTCGACCGCGCGGGCAAGCGGGTGGCGGCGATTAGCGCTTTCGAGGACTTCGGCAACCAACTCCGCGGACAGCTCGGCATCGAGCCGTCGCCGGAGACGCTCGAGGTCGTCGAGCTGATTCGCTCGAGCGCGGCACGGAGCGAGCCCGACACGGCGTCCCCCGCCAACGGGGGGACGACCGTGGTGAGAATGCGGAAGCCGGCATCGCCCGAGCCGGCGCTCCGGCGCCCGCGACGCGAGGCGGTGGCTGTCCGCACGAACGCCACCGGACCAGCCGTGAGCGTGGCCACCGACGCGATCGAATCGATCGCCGTGCTCCCGTTCACCGACCTGAGCCCGGACGGGGATCAGCAGTACTTCGGCGACGGAATGGCGGAAGAGCTCATCTCTGCCCTGACCGGACTGGAGGGGCTGCGGGTCGCCGCTCGTACTTCGTCGTTCCAGTTCAAGGGGAGCCAGGCGGATGTGCGGGAGATCGGTCGCAAACTGGGGGTGGAAACGGTTCTGGAAGGGAGCGTCCGAAAAAGCGGCGCTCGCCTCCGCATAACGGCGCAGCTGGTCAGCGCCCGCGATGGCTTCCATCTGTGGTCGGAGACCTACGACCGCGACATGGAAGACGTGTTCGCGGTGCAGGATGAGATCGCGGGATCGATCGCCGCGCAGGTGGGAGAGCTGGTGGGCCCGGAGCCGGCGGGCGTCGGCGCACCCCTGGTCAGGCGGCATACCGAGAATGTGGAGGCGTATCAACTGTACCTGAAGGGGCGATACCTGTGGAGCAAGCGCACTTCGGAGGCGCTCCTGAGCGGAATCGAGTACTTCGAGCGCGCGATCGCGATCGACTCCACCTACGCGCTCGCCTATGCCGGTCTCGCCGACTCCTACAGCCTGCTCGGCTGGTATCGCTTCCTTCCGACGGCCGACGCGTTCGAACGGACGAAATGGGCCGCCCGAACGGCCGTCGAGATCGATGACACGCTCGCCGAGGCGTATACCTCGCTGGCGTACGCAGAATTCCTCCACGATTGGGACTGGTCGGGGGCGAAGCGCGACTTCGAACGCGCCATCCAGCTCAACCCCAGCTATCCCACCGTGCGGCACTTCTATGCCGAATACCTGATGGCCATGGGACGGTTCGAGGATGCCCACGAGCAGATGAGCATCGGCCACCGGTTGGACCCGCTCGCGCTCAGCATCGCCACCGGCGTCGGGTGGACCCTGTACTACCTGGAGCGCTACGAGGAAGCGATCGAGCAGTACCACAGCGTGATGACGCTCGATCCCCACTTCGTCATCCTGCCCTGGTTCCTCGGTCCGGCGTACGCGCAGGCGGGTCGTCACGACGAGGCGATCGAGCTGTACGAGACGTGGATCGAGCGCTCACGGCATCCCGGGCTCATCGCCCATCTTGTCCATGCCCTGGCACTTTCGGGCCGGCGCGAAGAGGCGCAGGCGCGTCGGGCGGAGCTCGAGGGACGGGCGCAGGAGGAGCCGGTCCCGGCCGACTATCTGGCCCTCGTGTATGCGGCGCTCGGCGAGCCGGAGCTCGCTTGCGACGCCCTGGAGCGGGCGATCGAGGAGCGCTGTTGGACGCTGGTGTTTCTGAGGGTCGACCCGAGTCTCGCCTCGCTGCACGGCCAGCCGCGATTCGACGCGATCCTCGATCGCCTACGGCTCTGAGCGCCGAATTCCTCGCCGCTCCCAGCCCCTCAGCAGCGACCCGCGAGCGCGCGACGCTGACCGTCTCCGGTGGCTATCGAAAGCGCTTTTGGAGCTTCTGTAGCTCCGCGTTTCCCGGGATCAGCTGGTCGAACGGCAGGTCGACGAGCGGCGTGTCTACTGTTTCGGCCGTGGCGTGCAGGTCGCGCGAGCCCTCGTCGATGTAGAGCAGGCCGGTGACGACTTCGCCCGCTGCGGCGCGTTCCTTCAAGTAGCCTTCGGCCGCGGCGCGATCCGTCGGATCGTAGTCCGCGGCGACTTTGCGCAGCCGCACGATGCTCCCGTCGTGCATCCTCACGTCGCGCGCCCCGCCGGGCTCGTAGTCGGCCGTGATTTCGCGGGCCAGGGGCACGAAGTCCGTGTCCACCACCTCGTGCAGGTGCTCGCGGGTGTACGCGTAGCTCTTGGTCGAACCCTCATGGTCGTTGAACGTCACGCAGGGCGAGATGATATCGATCAGGGCGAGCCCCTGGTGCACGACGCCGGCCTTGAGGATCGGAACGAGCTGTTTCTTGTCGCCGGAGAAGCAGCGGGCGACAAAGGTGGCCCCGATCGCGAGGCCGAGCATCACCGGATCGATAGGCGGATGCGGGTTGGGCTCGCCTCGCTTGGTGGTCGAGCCGATGTCGGCCGAGGCCGAGAACTGGCCCTTGGTCAATCCGTACACGCCGTTGTTCTCGATCACATACAACATGTTGACGTTGCGCCGAATGGCGTGGCACATCTGGCCGATCCCGATGGAAAGCGAGTCTCCGTCTCCCGAGATCCCGATGTAGATCAGATCTCTGTTGGCCGCGTTGGCTCCCGTCACCATCGCAGGCATGCGCCCGTGCACGGCGTTGAAGCCATGCGCCTCGCGCATGAAGTAGGTCGGCGTCTTGGACGAGCAACCGATGCCGCTGAGCTTGGCGACGCGGTGCGGCACGATGTCGAGCTCGAAAAACGCCTCGATGATCGCAGCGGTGATCGAATCGTGCCCGCACCCGGCGCACAACGTCGACATGGCGCCCTCGTAGTCGCGGCGGGTGAGACCGATGGCGTTCTTCTTCAAGCCTGGGTGATGGACCTTCGGCTTCGCTATGTAGGTCATACCTCCACTCCCTCGACGGCGCTGTCTGCATCGGCGGGCCGCACGCTACGGGCCGCGCCTGCCACCGAAACCCCGCGCGCCCGATCCCGTTCCGCGGCCGTGCCGGAGTCGGAGACCGCCTCCAACTGGCCGGCGAGCTGCCCGAGGACATGCTCGGCGCTGAGCGGCAATCCTCCGTAGTATCGGATGGAGCCGAGCCGCTCCTTGGCCACGGCGGTCTCCAGGGCGAGGAGAGACCGCAGCTGGCCGTCGCGGTTCTGCTCGACGACGAAGTTGCGCTGGTGCGCACCCAGGAACTCGCGGACATCGGGGGCGAAGGGAAAGCCGCGGATCCGCATGTAATCGAAGCGGAGCCCCTGCGCGCCCAGCAGATCGATCGCTTCCCGGACAGCGCTGTCGCACCCCCCGATGGTGACGAGGCTGAACGCGGCGTCCGGTTGCCGGCGCACCTCGGGAGCAGGAACGGCGCCGGCCGCCGCCTCTATCTTGCGCGCCAGGCGATCGACCACCTCCGTGTACGCGTCGGCGTCCTCCGTATACCGCCCGTACTTGTCGTGGCCCGATCCGCGCGCGAAGTAACCGCCACGCGGATGTACACCCGGCAGCGTACGGTACGGGATCCCGTCGCCATCGACATCCAGGTAGCGGTGGAACGTCTCGAGCTGCTCGAGCTGCTCCGCACTCAGTACCTTCCCGCGATCGGGTCCGTACGAGTCGTCCCACACGAGCATCGGGACGACCCAGTCGTTCATCCCGATGTCGAGATCCGACACCACGAAAACGGGGGTGTGAAAGTGCTCGGCCAGATCGAAGGCCTGAACGGCCATCGTGAAGCACTCGCCCGGATGGGCCGGGAAAAGAACGATGTGTTTCGTGTCGCCGTGCGACGCGTAGACGACCGACAGCAGGTCGCCCTGCTGCGTCCGCGTCGGCATGCCGGTGGACGGACCTACGCGTTGCACGTCGAAGAAGACCGACGGCACCTCGGTGTAATAGGCGAGGCCGATGAACTCGTTCATCAGCGAGATCCCCGGGCCACTGGTCGCCGTGAAGGCCCGGGCGCCGGCCCACCCCGCTCCGATCACCACTCCCGCCGCCGCCAGCTCGTCCTCCGCCTGCACGATGCAGTACCGCTTCCGGCCCGTCTCCGCATCGGTGCGGTAGCGCTTGCAGAAACCCGTAAACGCGTCGACCAGCGACGTCGAAGGCGTGATCGGATACCATGCCGCCACCGTCGCGCCGGCGTACAGGCAGCCGAGCGCGGCGGCGGTGTTGCCGTCGATGAGAATCGAGTTGCCGGTCGCATCCATGCGCTCGAGCCGCATCGGAAGCGGGCAGTCGAAGTTCTCCCGCGCGTAGTCGTAACCGAGCCGGATGGCGAGGTCGTTGGAATCCAACAACGCCTTCTTGGCGGCGAAGCGCTCACGCAGCAACTCCTCGAGCACGTCCATTTCGACCGCCAACAATGCGGCCAGAACGCCGAGATAGGTGATGTTCTTCATCAGGATGCGCTCGCGCGCACCTTCGAAGTTCTCGACGCACATACCGGCCAGCGGCGCTTCCAGAAAATGGACGTCGTCGCGTTTCAGCTCCTCGTCCAGCGGCCAGGTGGAGTCGTGAAGCACGTAACCACCGGACCGGACTTCGCTGATGTCCCGCGCGTAGGTAGCCGGATTCATGGCTACGAAGAGGTCGTAGTGCGGGGTGCGAGCCGTGTGGCCGTTTCGGTTGACTCTGATCTCGTACCAGGTGGGGAGACCCTGGATGTTCGACGGGAATACGTTCTTTCCGGACACCGGGATGCCCATGCGAAAGATGGCCTGCATCAGAAGGCCGTTGGCGCTGGCCGAGCCGGTCCCGTTGACGGTGCCGATCTTGATCGCGAGGTCGTTGATGCCGCTCATTCACTCACCCCTGCGTGATCGCGCGACCGGTCAAGGCGCGACCGCGTGCTCAGCGGCCGCGGGCGCCGGGCGCCCCGCATACGGGATGAGGAGGTCGAACTTCCGCATGTCCCAGGCGGCGGTCGGGCATCGCTCGGCGCACAATCCGCAGTGCACGCACAGGTCCTCGTCCTTCACCATCACCCGCTTCGTTTGCGGCAGCTCGCCCGAGACGAACAGATCCTGATCCGCGTTCTCGGCCACGGCCGTGAGCCGGGTCCGGAGCTCGGCCTCCGGACCGTTCTCCGTGATGGTCAGGCAATCGAGGGGGCAAATGTCGATGCACGCGTCACATTCGATACACAGATAGTCGGTGAAGTGCGTCTGCACGTCGCAGTTCAGGCACCGCTCGACCTCGCTCAGCGTTTGCGCCAGCTCGAAGCCGAGCTCGACCTCGACCTGGAGCCTCGAGAGGCGCGCCTGTAGGTCGACATGCTTCATGCGAGCGCGCGTCGAGTAGTCGTAGTCGTTGCTGTAGCTCCATTCGTGGAGCCCCATCTTCTGGCTCACCAGGTTCATCCCGTACGGCGGGCGCTCGGTCAGCGGGACTCCGCGGCAGTAGTTGTGGATCGAAATCGCCGCCTGATGACCGTGTTCCACGGCCCAGATAATGTTCTCCGGCCCCCACGCAGCGTCCCCGCCGCAGAACACGCCATCCAGCGTGGTCTGAAACGTGGTCCGGTCCACCAGCGGCTCGTGCCACTCGTTGAGCTCGATCCCGATTCCCTCCTCGATCCACGGGAACGCAGTCTCCTGGCCGATGGCCAGGATGACGGCGTCGGCGGGGAAGAACTTCTCGCCCTGCCTGGTGGCGCGGAGCCTCCCGGACTCGTCCTCGTGCCACTCGACGAGGTCGAACATCATCCCCTTGAGCTCGCCGTTCTCCACTACGAAACGCGATGGAGAGTGGTTCTCCACGATCTCGACCTGCTCTTCGATCGCATCGTCGAGCTCCCACGAGGACGCCTTGAAGTACTCCCGGGACTTGCGCGCCATCACCTTTACGTCGCGTCCGCCGATGCGCTTCGCGGTGCGGCAGCAGTCCATGGCCGTGTTTCCGACCCCGATCACCAGCACGCGCGGCTCGATCGAATCGATGTGCTCGAAAGCGACGGACTCGAGCCAATCGATCCCGATGTAGATCTTGTCGCTGTCGTAGCGGCCGGGGATCTCCAGGTTCTTGCCCTTCGGCGCCCCTGATCCGATGAAGATGCCGTCGAATCGCTCCTCGAGCAGCGACTTCATGCTCGTGACCGGCGTCTTCAACCGCAGGTCGACCCCCATGTCGAGGATGTAGTTGATCTCCTCCCACAGCACCTCGGGCGGGAGGCGGAATTGGGGGATGTTGGTCCACATCAGGCCGCCGGGACGATCGAGCTTCTCGAACATCGTCACTTCGTACCCGATCGGGAGCAGGTCGTTGGCTACCGTCAGCGAAGCGGGTCCTGCTCCCACGCACGCAATGCGCCGGCCGTTCTTCTTCTCCGCCGCTTTCGGCAGCCGGTCGGTGATGTCCCCCCTCAGATCGGCGGCGACCCGCTTGAGTCGACAGATCGCCACCGGCTCGCCGTCGATGCGTCGGCGGCGGCAGACCGGTTCACAGGGCCGGTCGCAGGTACGTCCAAGGATGGCGGGAAAGACGTTCGACTCGCGGTTGAGCATGTACGCATCCGCGTAACGTCCCTGAGCGATGAGTCGGATGTACTCGGGAACGTTGGTGTGGGCCGGACAGCCCCACTGGCAGTCGACGACCTTATGATAGTAGTTGGGGTTGTAGACGTCGGTTGGTTTCAATGGGCGCTCCGCCAGCCTGCTTGCCGGTGCGGCTCCCGCACCGTTCCACCCCCGCCCGTGATCGCTCGTATCCTAAAGGCGCGCGAATCGTTACGCCAGCAAGCGGTGATGATCACATACCCACCTTTGGGCCGGAGGAGCCAACGACCCAACTCCCGGGACGCAGGGATGAGTGGCGGCGATGCGCCGTTGTGCGACGGCGAGGCCTACGCCTTCGGGATCTCTTTTTCCGGGTCCACGAAAGGCTTCTCCACCACCCGGACCGCCACCTCTCCCGCCGGGACCTGCGCCCGAAGCTCGGTTCCGAGCTCCGCATGCTCGATTGGCACCATTGCATACCCGATGTTCTTCCCGAGGCGCGGGGAGAAGACGGCCGAGGTGATGTAGCCGATGGGGCGGCCGTCCTGCCGCACGGGCCAGCGGGTCATGTTGAGATCGAGTCGCTCGCCATCCAGCTCGACGCCAACCAGCTTCCGCTCCACACCCCGCTCTTTGATCCGACGCAGCGCCTCCTTTCCGATGAAGTCGGCTTCCTGGTCCAGCTTCACCTGCCATCCGAGCCCCAGCTCGTACGGATTGTTCTCGATCGTCATGTCGATCCCGTAGTTCAGAATGCCCGCCTCGATGCGTCGGATATCGGAAGGCCCGGCTGGCACGATCCCGTGATCCCGGCCGGCCTGCATGACCTGGTCCCATAGCTCCACCCCGCGTGTCGGGTCGCGCAGGTAGATCTCGAACCCGACCTCTCCCGTCCACCCGGTGCGGGTAACGATGACCGGAATCCCCGCCACCTCGGTGTCCAGAAACCAGTAGTAGGCGAGGTCGAGGACCTCGTCGCCGAACAGCGCCCGCACGACATCTTTCGACTTCGGTCCCTGCACCTGCAGCGGCGCCACGTCCAGCTCCCGAACCTCCACATCCATACCGGACCGGTAGGCGATCCCGCGCGCCCACAGCAGGACGTCGCTGTCGGCGAGCGCGAGCCAGAAACGGTTCTCCTCGAGCCGCAGCAGGACCGGATCGTTTATGATTCCGCCGTCATCGGCCGTGATGATGGCATACTTGCCCTGTCCGACGCTGCACTCCGACAGGTCGCGCGGGGTGAGCAGGTTGGCGAAGGCGAAACCGTCGGGGCCACTGATCTCGACCTGCCGTTCCACGCTCACGTCCCATACGGTGACGTCGTTGAGCAGCTTCCAGTACTCACGCTCCAGATCGTCATAGCCGATGGGGAGCAGCATGTGGTTGTACACCGTGTAGCCCCAGCACCCATCCCGACGTGTGGCCTCGAAATACGGGGAGCGGCGGAGCCGAGCCCCCCGCTGAATCGTGGACATGTCGAACCCGGTGGCCATGAACCCTCCTGTTTCGGTGATCTCGACGCCGCTTGAGGTGACGAGTTCGTCCCTGGCGTGCAAGGCGGGTCCGTCCCGGGTGTGCGATACCGGATCTGTCCGGGCCGAGGCGCGCGCCGGATCATCGAGAATCCCCCCCTCCTCCGCAAGCGTCAGCTATTGTTGTGACGCAGCCCTGGCTCTACTCGACCCACAGGCTGGACAGAAAGACAGACGTGTAGATGCCGCCAGGGTCCCACTCCAACCCTCCGGTAGGGCCGACATTCATGATGTCGCCGCGAACCGTCGTGTGAAGGACGCCCAACAGGTGGAGGAGCTCGTGCGCCGAGGTTTTCCAGGTCAGGCCGCCATTCTCGAGAAAAACAACGGCGTTCGTGAGCCCCGCCTGTCCACCGACGGAACCAGAGCCCTCCACCAACACGAGAAAGAGCCGTCCGGACTCTCGCAGCGAATACCGACTGATCTCGTTTTCGACCGTAGTTGAGATGTCTCCATCCAACGGAGGGATCAGGCGCAGGTACGTGATGTCGGGCTGTCCACCTTCGTACGTGTCGATGCGAAAAGCATGTCCCGTGTTGTCTCGCAGCCAGCCCTGCATCTGTTTCACGATCGACGCGGCGGATCCGTTAACGTCGCGAGCGAGGTCGGGGGTCTCAAGGGTTGTCGCGTAGACGACGTGCACCTGATTGCCCGAGCGCTCGTCAGGCCGGTCCCTGAACATCCGGCCTGGGCGGGCGCGTTCCACCGGAAAGCGAACCGTTGCCGTTCCCGCCGAGCGATCACGAACGCGCGCCTCCAGGGTGACGGTATGGAAGCCGGGCACAAGTGTGGTCGCCAGCTCCGGCCCCTGGCCCAGGTGTCCTTCAACGTCCGAGGCCCAATTGAATGCGACGCCTTCGATCAAAAGGCTCGTTGAGTCGACCGCTCGACCAGCGAAGCGCACGGTGTCGCTCTCGGCGTAGAAGCGGCTCCCGTCGGGAGAGAGAATCTCGACGGTCACACGCACCCCAGGCCCCGCTACTTCTCCGCAGGCGAGACAAAGGGACAGCGCGACAAGCCCCGCGCGGCTCGCATCCCGTCCTCGCCGGATCTCAGCGCGCACCAGCATCCGCATCCCGGCCGGGTCGTGTCGGAATCCAGCGATTGACCTGCTCGCAATACGCTTCGTAGTCGGTACCGAACGTCCGCCGCAGAGTCGGCTCTTCGTAGAGCACCACGAACAAGACCGTCGCCAGAATGAACAAGCCGACGAATCCGAACAACGCGATGGATTCGTAGAAGAGAGCGGCGCCGGCGAGGGCCAACCCGGCTCCCAAGTACATTGGGTTGCGGACGAACCGGTACGGCCCGGCGACGACCAGGCGACGGGGAGGATCGAACGGCGCGGGGGTGCCCTTCCCAACCAGGGCGAAGGTGAGAACGCTCCACAAAGCGAGCCCGGCGCCGCTGATCGTGATTGCTGCGCCCACGCCCTGGGCGATGTCGAAGCTCGCTGGTCGACTCACTCCCGACCACTCGAGCACCTGAGCCGGCAAAAAAATCAGAACGAGCCCGATAAAGACCGTCGCGTACAGGAACGCTCGGATTACCGGCGCCATGCACGCATCCCGAGGGTCCCAACCGATCCGGCTCGCTGCTTCTTAGAACGAATCCACACGCCAGGGCACCCGATAGATGTTTCCATAACCGTTCATAATCCCAAACGCGTACGCCTCGAGGTCGTCGAGGGTGAACAGTTCCGGCGTTTTCATCTCCCGGTTGCTGGTGAAGTACAGCACCCCGTTTCCGGCATCGTAATGTGGGCAGTAGTCCAGGCTGGCGGAGTTGATATCCTCACCCAGATTCATCGCCCTGCCCCATCCTCCATTCGCATCCTTCAGACTGTAGTACAGGTCGCCTCCACCCTGCCCGTCGGGGCGACCGAACGAGGAGAAGATCAACAGCGTTTCATCCGGACCCACGTAGGCGTTGAACTCATAAGCGGTCGAGTTGACGTTCTCCGAGATAGAGACGGGGGCCATGAAGGTCCCGTCTGCTCTCATTGCGGCCAAGTAGATATCTTCCGCACCTTTGCTGTCTTCCCTCTCCGCCGTGAAGTACAGGTTCCCGCTGGCGGCGACAGCCGGGAAGTACTCGTTACCGTCTGTATTGATCGGAGCATCCAGTCGCACAGCCTCGCTCCAAGCGCCATCGGGTTCCCGTTCCACATACCAGATGTCAAAGTCGCCCTTCACCCCTTTCTGATCAGCTGTCCGGTTGGAAGCGAAGTAGATCCTGTTCCCATCCGGCGAGAAGAATGGCTCCAAGTCGTTGAACCTCCCGGAGAATGAGGCGATCTCGGGATTCGTCCACTCTCCCGATACGTTCTCCGCTCTGACGATGAAGCGGGTTTTATTGTCAAAGTGCGACCGGGTGAAGTAGGCCTCCGACCCATCCGGGGAGACGGTGAAATCCCGCTCGTTCACCGGAGTGGCCAGAGATTCCACCAACTGCGGAGCCTGGGCTGACAGGGAGGTCCGGGTCGTGAAACAGATGACCAGATAGAGGATCGAGCGGGTTGCATTCATGGCGCGAATTCCTTCTGCCTGTGGGGCTGCTGGAGCGGGTGGACAGTTTCGAATACCCCGAAACGAGGGCGGTTGCCACCCTGTTGATCGATCCCAGCGGCGCGCTGGCGGACGTCCTGATGAACGTCTTCCGCCGCCGATCCGCTTTAGCGCTTGACAATATTTAGCTTATATGCTAAATACTGCCACACAGTGTCAGCGGCAAAGACCAGAGGCCCGCGGCCCGGAAGCGATGCGTACGAAGCCGTTTTTACCGCGCTGGCGCACCCGGCGCGGCGACGGATTCTCATGACGCTCAACTTCGAGGGCGGCTCGATGGCGGCGGGAGCGATCGCCGCCATCTTCGAGCACGCCTGGCCGACCACGACGCGCCATCTGAAGGTGCTCGAGTCGGCCGGGCTCGTACGGCACGAGCGGAACGGACGGAACCGCATCTACCGCATCGACCGCCGGCGTCTAGAGCTGATTGCCGAGTGGCTGGCGTGGTTCTCGAAGGAGCCGGGGTGATCGGTGCGGTAAGGAGGCAAGCTTGGACAGGAAGAGGCGTGAACCGGTGCCGACCGACCCCGCCCCCGGGCCAACCGACCCCGCCCCCGGGCCAACCGACCCTGCCCCCGGGCGGACCGGCGACGACGTTCCCGTTCTGGTCCGCCTGAACGTAGAGGTGGGCGACCTGGAGGCGGCCGCGGCCTTCTACGGCGCGCTGCTCGGGGTGGCGGGCCGAAGACAGGCGGGCTCGCGCGTTTACTTCGACTGCGGCCCGGTCACCCTTCAGGTGGTCGACGTGTCGGCCACCCGGCCTCCCCATCGCGCTGCGGACGCACTCACCTTCACCGTGCGCGACCTGGACGCCGTCTTCCGACGCGCCACAGCCCTCGACTGCCTGTCCCGAAAGGAGGTACACGGCGTCCCCGGAGGCGCGATCAGCGTGCGGCCCTGGGGGGAGCGGTCCTTCTACGCCGAGGACCGGTGGAGGAACCCCCTCTGCTTCGTCGAGGATGGGACCCTATACCCGGGTTAGTGAGGACGGCAACGATCGACAACCAGGGAGAGCGACCCATGATCACAGGTGCCCACTCGCTGATCTACAGCCGGGACCCGGATGCCGACCGCATATTCCTGCGCGACGTCCTGGAGCTGCCGAGCGTGGACGCCGGCGGAGGCTGGCTGATATTCGGACTGCCGCCGGCGGAGGTGGCCGTACATCCGCTCAACGAAGAGGACTCCTCCGGCACAGCCCGTCACGAGCTCTTCTTGCTGTGTGAAGACATCGATGCGTTCGTCGCCGCCATGAAGGACCGGGACGTCGCGACCACACCCGTTCGGGAGGTGGAGTGGGGGTCGCTCACGGGAGTGACCCTGCCCGGGGGGGGACAGCTGGGCATCTACGAGCCCCGACACCCCCGTCCGCCGCAGATGAGGCCATGACCACCGAGCCGGGTCTGTCGGCCGCTTTCGTCATTCGCGCGGCTCGTCTGGTCGCACGGCTCGTCGACGACAGGTGGCGCGGCGGCGTGCCCCCCCGGGCCTATGGAGGAGCCTGGAGTTCGATGCCGATCGCCACCCAGTGCGCAGGCGTGGGCCAGCTCGCGTCGACGGTCCGATCGAAGCTGTCCTGAAACTCCACCAGTAGCCAGAACGAGCCGCTGGTCGACGTACCGATCGAGTTCTGGCTTAACTCCAGGAAACCGGCGCCCGACAGCATCGGCTCGGCCGCACCGCTGAAGATTCCGCCAATCGTTGCGCTGCCGGTATTCACACTCTTGGCCAGGGTCACCAGCGCGGACGTTTCGAAGTCCACTGCCGCCGCGGTGGCGAATTGCGCCACTGCCTCGGCCCCGTTGGCCCCGGATGTCACCACGCCGGTGTGCTGCGTGATCGCCCACATCGCGTCTTCGACCGTTGCTCCCATGTCGATGGTCACCGGGCCCGCGCTTGGCGACGCAGACATGGCCCGCAGCACGGAGACGCGCCGGGGGCCGGGCGGCGAGCGGACGCTCGTCACAATCAGTTCCCACTGGAGGCCGTTGCCGGTCGCGGTGGCGACGTTGGTCCCGGTCGGACTCGTCTGCGACACCCACAGCAGCAGTAGGGCGTTCGGTTGGGGGGATATGGACGGAGTCCGCACGAAGTCGACGCGCTGCGCCACGCCGTCGGCCAGCAGGACGCCGTTGATCGGTCCGCCGCCGCCGGAGGCAACGCTGAAGCTGATGAGGAAGTCGTCGGCGTTCGCGTTCCCACTCGCGTCGCGGCAGCGCACGTAGAACCTGTTCTGTCCGACCTGCAGCGCCCCGACCTCCGTGGCGTGGCTGGTGCCGCCCGTGGTGCCGAACGTATTGGGCATCGCCGCGTAGTCCTCGCCCGGACTGCGCGCGTACCGGCAGCTGGCGGCCTCGTCGGTTGTGACCGCCAGAGTCGCCTGCGTCGTACCCGCGGGGAGCGTGCCGTTCGGAGCGCCGCCACTCACGGCCGGCGGATCCGTATCGGTTGGATCGTCCGGCCCTCCCGGATCCATGGGACGTGCTTCGCTGGCGCAACTGACCTGGAGGAGCGCCGCGCCGAGCAAGACCAACGTGAACCCTGCCCGGGAGCGCGGGAAGCACGCCCGTGAGCGCAGCTGTCGCGTTCGGCTGTGCTGGAAGC
>CAZJXR010000037.1:0-4925 GCA_964550085.1 uncultured Gemmatimonadota bacterium | reverse complement strand
GAGCGCGGGAAGCACGCCCGTGAGCGCAGCTGTCGCGTTCGGCTGTGCTGGAAGCTAGAGGTGAACTGCATCCGAATCTCGCGCAATCGAATCGATCTCAGCCTCGCGGAGGACTCCCATAATGGATGATTGGCCTCGGCGCTGGAAGGTCACGCATCAATCTAACCGCGATGACCATCGACGAGTTCCGTGTCCACATGCACAGCCTGACGTCGAGGCCACCCCGGCAAGCCGCGCCGCTCGCCCGGCGCGATTGGAAAGCGGTGGGTCGCGACGGGTTCGGAACGCCCGCGTGACTCAGAGGTAAGAACCGGCTACTATTTGTCACATTCCCCCGTGTTGCGTCCCGGCGCCAGGAGCGACACACATGCGTTACCCAAGCCGTATCTTCGGCGCGGCGCTCACCGTCGGGCTTTTCGCTCTCCCCCCGGTACTCGGGGCGCAAGTCACCCAGGAGGCGGAAGGCACCGGTGGCTCCTATGGCTACATCCGGGCGCTGGAGGGGTCCGCCTACCTGATCGGCGCGACGACCGGCGAGCGGATCGAGGTCGAGGTCAACGAGCCGCTGCTGACCGGTGATCAGGTCTTCACCGCTGCGGGCGCCCGGGCGGAGTTGCTCCTGTCGGACCGCAATATCGTGCGGCTCTCGGATGCCGCGCAGCTCGAGCTCCGCTCGCTCGCCGCCTCACCCGACGACCGGAACGACCGCACCATCCTGTTCATGCGCCGCGGGCTGGGACAGCTCGTCGTGCCCGACGCCTTTCTGGGGACGTTCTACCCCACCGTCGAGACCCCTGACGGGGTCGTCCAACTCCTCGGCGCCGGCGCCTACCTGATCGAGGTGACCGATGGCACGACCGTGATCACGGTTCGGCAGGGCAGCGCTCAGGTCGAGACGGGTAACGAGACGATGACGGCAGCGGCAGGCGAGGAGGTGGTGGTCGCCGGGGCCGGTCAGGCCCGGATGCACCGGCGCCCGGCGCGCGGAACGGTGGCGCTGGAACGCTGGGGGCAGCGGCTCGCCTCCGAGTACGGAGGCGAGGTGCCCTATGTCGATGAGGAGCTCCGCTACGCAGCCGCTCCCATGGCCTCGCACGGCAAATGGGTGCACGTCGGTGGCGCATACGCGTGGCGACCCTACGTCGGCGCCGGTTGGCGTCCGTACCTCGTCGGTCGGTGGCGCTACACGCCCTCCGGGCTGCTTTGGGTATCCTACGAGCCCTGGGGCTGGGTGCCGTACCATTACGGCTATTGGAACTACGTGTCGGGCTACGGTTGGCTATGGTACCCGGGACGCTACTTCGCCCCGGCCTGGGTGGTGTGGTACTGGGGACCGGCGTACGTGGGCTGGGTTCCATATGGCTACTACCGGCACCACTACGGGTTCAAGTTTCGTTTCGGGTTCGGCACGCACGGATACGCCTACGGGCCGGCGCGCCACTTCCGCCACTGGACCTTTGTCCCGTGCGAGCGGTTCGGCCACCGCTACCAGCAGCGCTGGGCCCTGGAGGGTTACGACATCGGGCACGGGAAATACCACTTCGACGCCGGGATCGTCACCACCGATACCCGACCGCTGGCGTCGAGCGGCGGAGGTGGTGGAAACGCTGGGAGGTGGTCGCTTCGGCGATGGACGGGGATCCGGCGGCGGCCTCCCCGACCTCAGCCCGCACGCCCCGCCGGTAGCAGATGCGGGACCCGCCGTCGAACCCGGGGCTCTCGCCCAAGGGACCTGGCCCTCACGCGAGCGTGCGGGAATCACCCCGAGCGCTGCTCCGGGTACCGGCGGGGCCGCGGAGGGCGACGCTCCGTTCGGGCGCTCACCCGAGGGCCGCGTCCAGACTCCCGGCGTGCGGCGTGACGACCGGGCCGAGGCTGCATCCGAAGAAGACGGTCGGATGCCCCGTGTCGGAGGCTCGGGATGGGACGCGCCACGGGGCGCGGCCGAGGTCACCCCCATGCCGCGAGAATCGAGCGGGACGGGAGGGACCGGGGCGGCGTCGGAGTCGGGCTCCCGGTGGCAACCCTCACCGGTCGTCGGCGGGTCGGGTGGACGCGATTCCTTTGGCGGCGGCTCGAGCCGGCGGGAGTCGTTCGCCCCGCTTGCCTGGCCGCGTTCGTCAACCGGCACATCGGGGACGGATGACTCGCGTGTCGATCGGGCGAGATGGCGCGATCCGGCGCCGGCCGCGCGCGACCGGGGCGCGGGCTCGCGTTACGAGACCGAGGAGTCGGACCGCGGGACCGGGACCGCGACCGGCCGGGGACGCTGGACCGGACGGCCGACAGTGGGGAGCGACCCGCGGACGCGGACCGGCGTCAGCAGCCCACGCAGGAGCTCTTCTTCCGACAACTCGCGGGGAGGTCGCACCGCGCCGAACTGGACCAGCCCGTCGGCGAGCCCTTCGCCCGACAATTCGGGCAGAGGCCGCGCAGCGCCGAGCTGGAGCCGGCCGGGCCGCTGAGCCGGCCCGGCCTCGGCCCGGCTCAATCCACTGATCGCGCCCGTTCGGCTACCCCGATCGCCTTCCGGACCCACGGCTCGAGGGCATCCGAGTCCTCGAGCAAGTCGGCGGGGACCTCGTAATACTGCATCGGCCTCTTATCGCCGAAGGGCCGAAACGGCCCCATCCCCGCTCGCTCGAAATCCGGCCGATTCGTTTCGTCGACTTTGAAGTAGAGGATGTCGTCGGCGATGAGGGCGAAGAAGAGACTGCCGGTGTAGATCCCCACGCCACCGAACATGGCGCGCGTGCGCACGGGCGCGATCCGCCCGAGCTGGTCTTCCACGAAGTGGCAAAACGAGGGGTCGACCGCCATCACTCGGAGGTGAAAGGCGGCGGCAACTGCTCCCGGGCTTCCTCGACCCGGTCCGCCGGAACCAGGAGCGTCACGCCACTCAACGACGGCCCCGAGAACGCACCTCCGAACATCCCGACATCCGACCCCTTGACCAGCACCGGAATCCCCGCCGTTTCGAGGAGGACGCGGGCGGCATCGGCTTCAAAGAGCGCCGAGTAGGTGATTACCGGGACCCAGTTGGGCTCCGCAGCCATGCGCTCTCCATCGTAGCCTCCCGCTCGGTCGAGAACGTGGCGCTTGGTCACGGCCCGACCCAAAATTGCCCGGCAGTCTCCACGGGCCTACCTAACCGGCGGCCCCCGGTGTTGGCAAGATCGACCGGGCCGGTCGTATCCTCGAACCACCCGGCTGCACCGACAGGAGGATCGTGATGTCACCTGAGGTCTCAACCGTCGCGGCCAAGCGGCCAAGGAGTTGACATGAACTGGCAGGAAAGGATTCAAGAGGGGCTGGCGCTGTTCGATGTGCGGTTGTTCGAGATCGGCGGGACTCCAGTGACCGCGGCGACGCTCGCCACCATGGTTCTCATCTTGGTCTTCGCGTTTCTGGTATCGAGGCTGATTCAGCGGGCCGTGACCGGACTCGCCTCGAGGCGCCGGGTCGCGGACGAGGGCACGATCGGCGTCTCGACCCGCCTGCTGCACTACACCATCATGCTGATCGGCCTGGCGATCGCGCTCAACACGGTGGGCATCCGCCTGACGGCGCTGTTCGCCGCCGGCGCTCTGTTCGCGGTGGCGATCGGCTTTGCGCTCCAGAGCATCACGGCCAACTTCGTATCGGGCCTGATCCTGCTGTTCGAGCGTTCGGTGAAGCCCGGTGACGTCATCGAGAGCGATGGAAAGATGGTGCGCGTGAAGCACATGGGAATCCGTTCCACCATAGCGGGAACGCTCAACGACGAGGACGTCGTCATTCCCAACTCCCTTCTGGTCCAAAACACGGTCAAGAATTTCACCTTCCGGGATCGCGCCGTTCGCATCCGGATCACGGTGGGCGTCCTCTACTCCTCCGACATGCGCCTGGTGCGGGACACGCTCGAAGCGACGCTGCTGGAGCTGCCGTGGCGCTCGCGCACGCACGAGCCGATCGTGTTCATGAAGGAGTTCGGCCACTCGTCGGTCAACTTCGAGCTGTCCGTGTGGATCGACGACCCGTGGAAGATGCAGCGATACAACTCCCGCCTGCACGAGGCCGTGTGGTTCGCCTTCCGGCAGGCCGGCATCACCATCGCGTTTCCGCAGCTCGATGTGCACTTTGACCCGCCGGTCGTGGAGTCGCTACAGTCGTTCAGCAAGGCGAGCTGATCCATCGAGGTCGCCAGGAGGGCCTGGGGGGAGGGTAGAAGATGAGCAGGTCTGGCAGGAAACGGCGACGGCACCGACAGTACGACAAGGCCGGCACCGCACCGGGCGCGCTGCATATCGACCCGGAGTGGCCGCGGCCGCGCATCCGGCTCACCGCCTACGGACCCGATTCGGTCGAGGAACGGGAAAGCGTAACCCCCGATCAGATCCGATCGTATCTGGCTGCTTTTCCCGTGGTGTGGATCGACGTGGCCGGGCTCGGGGATGCCGACATCCTCCGCCGCATCGGCGAGATCTTCGAACTTCATCGACTCGCCCTCGAAGATGTGGTCAGCCTCGGCCAGCGAGCCAAGGTCGAGCCCTACGAGGAGCAACTGTTCATGGTCGCCCGCATGCCGACCGGTCTGTCGGCGCAGAGCGAACAGACGAGCCTGTTCCTCGGCTCGAACTACGTGCTCACCTTTCAGGAGAGCGCGCCCGACTGCTTAGACGGGGTGCGCGAGCGGATCCGCCATGGCAGGGGCATCATCCGCACGGCCGGGCCGGATTATCTAGCCTACGCTCTCCTCGATGCGATCATCGACTCGTACTTTCCGGTGGTCGAGAAGCTGGGTGACGAGCTGGAGGCGATCGAGGACGAGGTGCTCGAGCGGCCCAGTCGGGACACGGCGGCGCGCATTCACGCCATCAAGCGGGATCTGCTCAGCGTCCGGCGAGCGGCGTGGCCACACCGCGAGGCGATCAACTCCCTGCAGC
>CAZJXR010000036.1:0-24706 GCA_964550085.1 uncultured Gemmatimonadota bacterium | reverse complement strand
GGGCCACCCGGGCGCCAGGGCGTGGGATGACGCGCTCAGCAAGGCGCGCTTCGAGTTCCGATGGGAGGACCAGTTCAACCTGTCGCTCGACCCGGTCACCGCGCGCGCCTTCCACGATGAGACGTTGCCGGCGCGGGGCGCCAAAGTGGCGCATTTCTGCTCGATGTGCGGGCCGAAGTTCTGCAGCATGCACATCACCCAGGAACTGCGTGAGCTAGCGCAGGCAGGCGGCGTGAGCGAGGCGGAGGCGCGCGACGCCGGGATGCGTGCCAGGGCGGCCGAGTTCAAACGGGAAGGTGGTGAGCTGTACGTGCCCGCTTCGGGTCGCGCCTAGGACGAGAGGAGCGTGGCGCGGGTCCCTCCGGCGCTCCGATACGCGCGGTGCCTACTGCGCCGCTTCCGCCAGCACCTCGGCGAACAGCACCCGGTCCACGTTGCCACCGGAGAGAACGAGCGCGACCCGACGGCCGGCCATCGCGGTCCGTTCTCGCAGCAGCGCCGCCAGCGGAGCCGCGCCGGCGCCCTCGGCCACGTTGTGCGTGTCGGTGAAGTAGTGGCGCATGGCGGCCCGGATCTCCGTCTCGGAAACGGTCACCACCCTCTCCGCCTCTCGATTGATGACCTCGACCGCTTCCGGGATCGCGACCCGCACTGCCAGCCCATCGGCGATCGTGTCCGCCGACTCGGTCGAGCGCGGCGCACCGTCCGCGTACGAAAGGGCGTACGCGCCCGCGTTCTCGGCCACCACGCCCACCACCCGGGTCCGCAAGCCGAGTGCGTTCCGGGCCGCGAGAACCCCACAGATGCCTGACCCCTGACCGATCGGCACGTACACGGTGTCGATGTCGGGGACGCTCTCGAACAGCTCGAGGCCGTACGATGCGATGCCGCGCGACAGCAACGGGTGAAACGAGGGCACCTGGAACAGCCGCCGCCGCTGTGCCTCCTCGACCGCGAACTCGTAAGCGGCCTGAAAATCATGTCCGTGCTCGATCAGCTCGGCGCCGAAGGCCCGCATGCCCTCGTTCTTCTCCGGGTTGTTGCCGTGCGGGACGACGATCACCGCCTTAAGCCCGAGGCGCGCTGCCGCGCACGCCACACTCTGACCGTGGTTGCCTCGGGTCGCAGTGATCACCCCGTCGATATCGGGTCGCTCGCGTCGCAGCGCATCCAGATACACCAGGCCGCCACGGAGCTTGAAGGCTCCGATCGGCGTGTGGTTCTCGTGTTTGACCCACACCTGCGCGCCGCACCGTGCGGACAGGAGCGGCCACTGGATCTGGGCCGTGGGCCGCATGACGGAGCGAACGAGCTCGGCCGAGCGGCCGAGCTCTTCGAGCGAGTAGCTCGGGAAGGGAGGAAGCTCGTCACCGATCACCGACTCAGGCATCGAAACGCTCTCCACCACTTGACGTGTGGTCACCGTTCAGACAACCTCGGATCCGCGGCCGTTAACTGATCTCGGGCTCAACGGGCGAACAATGCGCTTTCCATCCATCGACCGGTTGCTTGCCGATGCGCGCCGGACGCTGGCGCGGTTTCCGTTCGTTCTCCTCTCGGCCGGCGTCTGCACCGTGGCCATTCTGCTCGCGATCGGCGACGTCGGGGCCGAGAGTGTGCTCCTCAAGCTAACGCTCGCCGGGCTCCTCGGCCTTCCGACCTTCATTGCCCTCCAGCTGTGGACGGAACGACACGCATGGTCCGGTGGCCGAGCCAACGCCCTCAAGCTGGTGGCCGGGGTGGCGCTCGTCTTGTACGCCGTCAGTCTGCCGGACTGGGGCACGCCGATCGTCGTGCGACGACACATTCAACTGAGCCTCGGTCTGCACCTCCTGGTGGCGGTGCTGCCGTTCGCCGGGCGGCGAGAGCTGGCCGGTTTCTGGGAGTACAACAAGACTCTCTTCCTCCGCCTCCTGACCGCGGCGTTCTACTCGGCGGTGCTGTTCATCGGCCTCGCGGTCGCCCTGGTAGCGATCGATCAGCTGCTCGGTGTCCACGTGTCGGACGAGACCTACCTGCGGCTGTGGGTGGTGATCGCCTTCGTCTTCAACAGCTGGTTCTTCCTCGCCGGGATCCCGGAGGATCTCGCGGCCCTGGAGCACGAGGTACGGTATCCGACCGGGCTCAAGGTCTTCGCTCAGTACATCCTCGTTCCGATCGTCGCCGTCTATCTGGTCATCCTCACCGTCTACATGGGCAAGATCGTCGTTACCCGCACCTGGCCCAGCGGCTGGATCGGCTATCTGGTGTCGAGCGTGTCGGCGCTGGGCATACTCTCGCTCCTGCTCGTCTATCCGATTCAGGACCGTGAGGAGAACCGGTGGATCCGGAGCTACGGGCGCTGGTTCTACGTCGCCCTCTTCCCATCCATCGTCATGCTCCTGATGGCGATCTGGAAACGAATCGACCAGTACGGCGTCACTGAAAACCGGTACTTCATCGTCGTGCTCTCGCTCTGGCTGGCCGGCGTCGCGGCCTTCTTCGCCCTTACTCGCTCGCGCAACATAAGGGTCATCCCGGCCACCCTGTGCCTGCTCGCCTTCGTCACTGCCGCGGGGCCGTGGGGTGCCTACCAGGTGGCCGAGAGAAGTCAGGTTGCGCGTCTGAAGGCGCACCTGGTTCGGGCCCGTGTGTTGACCAACGACCGCGTGGGAA
Organism: uncultured Gemmatimonadota bacterium; assembly: GCA_964550085.1. Taxonomy (GTDB): domain Bacteria; phylum Gemmatimonadota; class Gemmatimonadetes; order Palauibacterales; family Palauibacteraceae; genus JBFILW01. The sequence goes on along the minus strand of CAZJXR010000036.1, from coordinate 22,051 downwards.
GAGTGGAGGGGCGGATCGATGAGGAAGACCAACGGCAGATCAGCGCCGGTCTCGACTACCTGCTCGAGACCCACGGTACGGGATCGATCGATCGATGGTTCGAGGGCGGCCTGGCGGCCATCGACACGCTGAGCGTGGGGGGCGAACCGTCCAGACGACACCAGGTGCCTGACCGCGCAGCGCGGATCATGACCGCGATGGGGCTGGAATATGTCGAGCGCGGCCAGGTCGGGTCACCGGACCAGTTCGCGGTCTTTCTCGATCTGTCGAGAGTCGTCCTTCCGGTGGAGGGATTCGACTACGTGTTCCAGGTCAACCGCGACGCGCTCCCGGACACGGTTCGAATCGGTGACGACGACTATCTCGTGTCGTACGATGAGACTCGTCCGGCGCTGTCCATCCAGCGCGGCGACGAGGCGACGACGGTGATTCCGCTCGCCGACCTTCTGGAACGCGTCCGGAACTATCCGCGCCAGCGGCCGGGGGTCCCGGTCGAGTCTGCGGACGTACTGCGGCTCGATTACCGGAGCGAAGGAGTGGCGGTACGAATCTTCTTCACCTCGCTTACCGGACGCGAGGCGGACGGGGTGCCCGCGCTCGAATCCTTCGACGCCGCGGTCTACCTGCGCATCGATTGACCACGCCGCGCCGGTCGTGCGCCGGCCGGGTCGTCTATGGTCAACCGGGAGCCCGCGTGCTCGCGAGCGCAGCCGCCAGTCGCTCGGGTCGCTCAGAACCGATCAGAACGTGCCCTCCGTCACGCAGCTCGACGAACAGGCCGCGGCGGCCGGACAGAGTATAGGCCCACCCTCGTGCCGGACCCCCGTATCGAATCCCCCATCCGCCGTAGTCGCGGAGGGGACGATAGGTACGGGGCTCGCAGCGAGCGATGTCGGCAAGCGCGATGCGACGGGTCCAGAGCGGGAACCAGCGCACGATCAGTTCGGTCTCGGTCACCGATACCTGGAGGCGTGCCGCGATCACGAACAGCGGGATGCCGATGCCCGCACATAGCCATACGAGCCAGGCGGTCCAGGCCGGTGCCGGATTGTCACCGATCGGTCGTCCGAGCAGGATCTGGTGGACGAAGCCGTACCAGCCGAGGACGGCCACCAGAGCCACGACCCCCCATACCCACGCCGGTTTCGAGCTCTGTACCTCCCGGTACGACACACGCCCGTCCATCGTCAGCGATTCTCCCGCCTCTCGCCTCGCCCCGGTTGTGGGCAGCCTTTCGTCGTCGCAGCTTCACGCGTCCGCCGGGAGCATCGGGATCCTTCAGCGACCTCCTAGCTTATGCATGCCGACAACGGCGCACTAGTCGTGGCGATCGCCCTGGCGGCCGGCATGGTCGCCCAGGCGATTGCTCGTCACCTGCGACTGCCGGGCATCCTGGTGCTGCTCGGGTTCGGTGTCCTGTTGGGACCGGATGTGGTCGGGGTGGTCCAGCCGCAGGTGCTTGGCGACGGCCTGGTCGAGATCGTCAAGTTCGCGGTGGCGATCATCCTGTTCGAGGGGGCACTGGCCCTCGACATCGGGGAGTTGCGACGTCAGGCGCTCCCGATCCGGCGACTCGTAACCGTCGGGGTCGTGTTGACCGGGATCGGCGCCGCGGTCGCCTCCCATTTCATCATGGGGTGGGAGTGGCGGCTGGCGGTCCCGTTCGGGGCCCTGGTCACGGTGACCGGGCCGACCGTCGTGAATCCGCTGCTGCGCCGGATCCGCGTCACCCGTCGAGTCCAGACGATCCTGGAGGGCGAAGGGATCCTGATCGATCCGATCGGGGCCATCCTGGCCGTCGTGGTCCTGGAGGTGATTCTGACCTCGACCGCGGCGGCCGCCGCCGAGGAGATTCTCGGGCTCCCGATGCGGCTCGGAGTCGGCTTGGCGTGCGGGGCAACGGGTGGCCTGCTGTTGGCCCTCCTGCTGCGTGCCAATGAGGTAATCCCCCAGGAGTACGCCAACGTGTTCACAGCGGCCTGGGTGCTCGCCCTGTTCGCTCTCAGCGAGTGGCTGGCCGCCGAGAGCGGCATCGTCGCCGCGGTCGTCTCCGGCCTGGTAGTCGGAAACATGCACGCCGGTCCGGCTCGCGAGCTGCGCGAGTTCAAGGAGCAGCTCTCCGTCCTGTTCATCGGCCTTCTGTTCATCCTGCTGGCCGCCGATGTCCGGATCGAACAGGTGACCCGCCTCGGCTGGCCGGCCATCGCGACGGTGGCCGTGCTCATGTTCGTCGTCCGTCCGCTGGACGTTGCCGTCAGCACGGCCGGATCCAACCTCACCGTCCGTGAGCGGCTCTTCATTTCGTGGCTCGCGCCGCGGGGCATCGTCGCCGCTGCGGTGGCATCGCTGTTCGCTCAGCAACTGAGCGAAGCAGGCATCGCCGGCGGCATCGAGCTGCGAGCGCTGGTGTTCATGGTGATCGCGGTAACCGTCGTGGTTCCCGGTGTGTCCGCGGGCTCGGTCGCCACGCTGCTCGGCCTTCGGAGGGCGAGCGAGCAGGGGTACGCGATCGCGGGTGCCAACGCCTTGGGTCGAGCGCTGGCCCGCGCTCTCCAAGGGGAGGGGGAGGAGGTGGTGCTGATCGACCTCAACGAGATCGAATGTAGACGCGCGCGGAAGGCGGGGCTGGAGGTAATCTGCGGAAATGCACTCGAGCCGGACATCCTGGAGCGGGCCGACGTCGGCGGTCGGCGTGGGCTCCTTGCCGTCACCCCGAGCGAGAGTGTGAACCTGCTGTTGGCCCGACGTGCCCGTCGACTCACGCGGCTGCCCCACTCGTACGTGGCCCTCGATGCGGCAACCGGCGTGGAGGAGGACTACGTGGCGGAATTGGGGAGCCGGGTGCTGTTCGGGCGGCCGATCGAGCTGGAGTCGTGGGTCCACCGGCTGCGTCACGGCGAAGCGCTGGTCGAGGCGCGGCACTACACCGGTAGCTCGACACAACCCGGCTCGGAGCCGGCACCGGTCGCTGCGGGGGTTCGCGAAGCGCTGCCGTTGATCCTGAAGCGGAAACGCCGCATCGTCCCCGTGGACGAGGCGACTCGCTGCACGCCCGGTGACATCGTGATCTTCGCCGCGTCCGATGACGCACGCCCCGACCTGGAGGCAGCCGGGTGGTTGCCCCTCCCGGACACGCAGCCCTGAACGACATCCGAGTCTCGTCCGGCGTCAGGGTGCCCGACGCGCCGCCGTCCGGCCAAGCTCCTTCCTCAGCGAGCCGAGCAGTCCGCTGGCGCCAATCCGGAACAGGCCCGGCTCCGTCCACCGCGGCCCGAGCTCGGCTGCCGCCAATCGTAGCCACTTCCGCGCGTCTTCCGCGCGTCGAATGCCGCCGGCCGGCTTGAGCCCGACCGGCCACCCGACGCGCTCGTGATAGGAGCGGATAACGTCCGCCAACACGATGCCGGCGACTGGCGTGGCATTGACGCGGTCGAATCCGGTCGAGGTCTTCAGGAAGTCGGCGCCCCCCATCATGCTGGCGAGTCCCGCCCGGGCGATCGCGGTCGAACTTCGTAGCTCTCCAGTTCGCAGTATGACCTTCAGCAACGCGCCGTCCGCCGCCACCCGGAGGGCGAGGACCTCGGCGTGCAGCGCATCCCAGGCACCGCGGTGAATGCTGGAGCAGTCGATCACCGCGTCGACCTCCCCCGCCCCCTCCGCGCAGGCCACGCGGACCTCCTCGCATCGGCGGCTCAGGGGGCTCGCCGCAGCCGGGAAGCCGCACGCCGCCGCTACCGGAACGCCAGTGTGTTGCAGCTCGCGGGCCGCGAGCGCGACGCGATCGGGAAACACGCACACGGCGGCCACTCGAACCGGCACGGGGCGCTTCCCACCCGCGGGGTGCTCCGGCAGCGGAGCGCGGGCCTTTGCGCACAAGCGCCGAATCGCCGCCTGCGACTCGTCGCCACGCAGGCTGGTGAGGTCGAGTGTGCGGATGATTCGCTGGAGCTCGTCGGGCTCGGCGCGCGACTCGGAGCGCGCGAACCGCCGGCCCGCTCGTCGCCTGACGGATGCCTCATCCACGGTCGTGGCCTCGATCCAGTCGAGCATCAGCGTCGCGCCGCGGTCGCGGGCACGGAATCGGGAACCCGATCGACCTTGCGGCATGTTGCTAGAAGGGTCGCCTCGGCGACACTATACAGACATCGGCCCGGACCCCGCGACGATACGGAGAACCTGAAGCGAGGAGCCCGCCATGAAACCATCCGCTCACGATTCGCTCCTGCATGGCATCGTCGGAGGTATGATTGCGGGAGCCATCGTCGCCATCTGGTTCCTCGTCATGGACTCCTTCCAGGGCCAGCCGCTTCGAACGCCCGAGGTCCTGGCCCGCGTAGTGCTCGGGCCCGAGGCGTCTGCGGGGGGAGCGCGTCTGGTGGCCGTCTACACTCTGTTGCATTTCGCCGTTTTTGCGGTCCTCGGTGCCCTCACGGCATGGTTCCTGACCACCATGGACATCGCGCCGGGCGTGTTCGTCGGACTGGCCTTCGGAGTGGGGGTGCTCGACGCAGTGTACTACACGGTCCTCCTGATCACCGGTCAGAACATGCTCACCGTGATCCCGTTCCAGCGCGTGCTGGCGGCCAACGTGCTGGGTGGGTTGGGACTGGTTGGCTACCTGCACCTCGCTACCCGCGACGACCGGCCGTTCGGCCTCGGTGTGCTGAGGGGCCACCCCTCGCTGACGCGCGGCCTGGTGACCGGCCTGCTCGGCGCCGCCGTCGTTGCCCTCTGGTTCCTGCTCGTCGATGGACTGACCGGCCGGCCATTCGAGACGCCTGCGGCGCTCGGCTCCGTGCTCTTGCTCGGGGCGCAGAGCCCGGCCGAGGTCGAGCTGGGGTTCGGGATCGTCGCCACGTACACCGTTCTGCACGTGGCCGCTTTTTCGGTGGCCGGAGTTCTGTTCGTGGTCGTCGCAGAGCAGATCGAGCGGATACCCGGACTGTGGCTCCTCTTTCTGCTCGCCTTCATCGTGCTCGAGGCCGTGTTCGTGACCACGGTCGGCCTGCTGAGCGAATGGGCGATGGGATCGCTGGCCTGGTGGGCGGTGGGGGTGGGGAATCTCCTTGCCGTCACAGCGATGAGCTGGTGGGTGTGGCGCACCCATCCCGCCCTCAGGAAGAGCCTGTTCGATGTCCCCGTCCACACCCGGCTGTGAGCGGGAACTTGCCGCCGGGATGAGGGTTCGAGAGATTCGACCCAAGAGGTTACTGTTCCCGGAGTGAGGTGTCGAATGGACCGCAGAGACCGCAACGAGAATTCGTACCGCCGCGCGCTGAAGATCGCTCTCGTCGTTTCTGTGGTGGCCCACGTCGCGATCCTCGCTTTCGGTCGGCTCCGAGTGAACATCTGGTCGGACAGCGATGGTCCTGCGATCGTGCTTCTCCCCGCCGAAGAGCTCCCCGCCGAGTCTCCGCTGGAGGTCGTGGAGTTGACCGATGCCGCGGCTCCGTCGGGCCAGGAGACGGAGCAGTTCGAGTCCTCCGCTCCGATCTCCGAAGCGGTCGAGACCTCCGCGCAAAGCAGTGGAGATGCCGATGCGGCCGCCGCAGAAGCGCCGACACAGGTCGTGTTTGCCATGTCCGAATCGGAGTCGCTCCACTCGAGCACCGTGTTTCTGACCAGCGTTACCTCGACTCAGGGTCCGACGATGGCGACCGACGCCACTATCGAGGACCTGCTGGTCAAGAAGCGTCCGGCTCAAGCCGAAGGCGCCGGTGTCGACGAAGACCAATGGGCCGACACCCGATCGTCCGGCCGGCGCGGGACCGGCATCCGCATCGGGATCGGCGGGCACGGGGACGGCGACACGTGCAAGCCACACGGCACCGGCATCATCACGACCCGGATCCCCCTCGGAACGACCATCGGCCGTCTGCAGCCGCGGTATTGATCGGCTGGCCGAGCCCTAACCGCCCCCCGGCAGGTCCTCCCCGACATCTCCGGGCTCGTCCTCGCCCGGGACCTCCGCGTCATCTGGCGGCTCCTCGATCACCGGCGGAGGAGGAGCGCCATCCGGGCCCGTCGGAGCGGTCCCGCCGAGGCTCTCCGACAGGTTTCTCGCCACCTGCTGCACGCGCGGCCACAGGGACTCGTTGTCGGGGTTGACGCGTAACGGGCCGGTCGGGGTCGACTCGTACCCGGCGACCCAGACCCGGGAGCGCGCCTCGTTCGCTTCCTCGCCAACCACCACGCTGAGGAAGAGCGGAAGATCATCGCGCTCCGAACGACGCGTCGCGATGAGGCGGGAGTCGAGACGTGTGTAGTCGAGCGGGAACCCCTCGTCTACCAACAGCGGTTGCAGGGTGAAGAATACCGAGTCGGCTTGGCCCGGGACGACGAACGACTCGAATGGATAGCCCGGATAGCCACGGAGTATGGGACCCGAGATGCAGGCCCACACGAGCGTTGCCGCTCCGAGCGCAGCGATGAGCCTCGGGTCCGAGCCTGCGGCCCTGCCCGTTGCGGTCGGAGGACTGCCCACCGTCCTGTGCTTCATCATATCCGCATCAGCGCTCGCGTGTAGTTCCGGTCCCGATCTGACTCCCGGGGAGCAAACCGCGATCGCGCAGATGGAGCGTGCGCTCGACGCGGCACGCAAGGCGGAGGAGCGGTTTTTCGCCGAGGCAGGCTATTATACGACCGACCCCGAGCGGGTCGAAATCGGGCAGGTCCCCGGGTCGACGCGCCTCATCCTCGAGTATGCCACCCTCGACTCATATCTCGTCCGGGCCGTGCATCCCGACACAGACTGGACCTGTTTCATCGTACAACCCCCGAACCGGCCGTATTACACGCGCTGCGTCACGGCCGAGGAAGCCCCGCAGATCGAGGCGGATACGTTGCGTCTCGCTCCGGCTCAGCGGCCGGGTTAGCTTCCGGCGATCCCGATGCCGATGGCGAGCCGAAGTTCCGGTTTGGTACGGCAAGCGTACCTCGATCACGCGGGCCGCCGGCCAACCGCCGTGCCTGTGGGCGGTGTGTACCGAGCGCGGTCGTTCCTCGGTCCTCGCTTCACACCGCCGCGCTGAGGCCGTCATGGTGCAATCGGCCGACCGGCAGCGTCAGCAGGAGTTCGAGACCGAAGCTCTCACGCACCTCGACGCCCTGTACGGTCTCGCGCTCCGCCTGTGCGGCGGAGACGAAGCGGCGGCGGAGGACCTGGTTCAGGAGACCGTGCTGCGGGCCTACAGGGCCTGGGACAGCTTCGAGCTGGGTTCCAACTGTCGCAGCTGGCTGATGACGATTCTTCGTAACACCTTCATCAACAACTACCGCAAGCGGAAGAGCGCACCCGCGAGCGTCGATTACGACGCGATCGCCGAACGCCCCGTGTTCGAGGAGGTAAAGGAGACGGACCCGGAGGGGACGTTCTTCGCGCGTCTCATCGATCGCGAGGTCATAGCGGCCATTGAGGCCCTGCCGGAGGATTTCCGCGTGCCCCTGGTGCTGGCGGACATCGAAGGGATGGGATACCAGGAGATCGCGGACACTCTCGAAGCGCCGGTGGGGACCGTGAAGTCCCGGTTGTTCCGAGCTCGGCGACGACTGCAGCGGACACTGTATCGCTACGCGGTCGAGATGGGATACATACGCTGACACGGTGGAGGTGAGAAGCGCACCATGAGCGCTGTATCAGGTAACGGACCGGAGGGAGCCGGCGAGCGGGACATGATCTCCTGTCAGGAGGCGCTGGAGCGCGTGTACGAGTACCTGGACGGTGAGCTCGATGCGAGCGGCCGGGGCCGAGTCCGCGAGCATATCACCGTCTGCCAGGAGTGCTATCCGTTCTTCGATTTCGAGCGGTTGTTTCTCGATTTCATTCGTGAGAAAGGGTTTCGAAGCGAGCCCAACGAGGAGCTGCTCCGGAAGGTGCGCGCCATCCTGCGGGAGTCCGAGTGAGCCCGGAACCGTCGGCGATCGGCCGCCGGTTGCGGCTCCCCGGTTCGGTCCCCGGTACCTCGTTTGCCCGACTCTATGGGGCGACGTAGCTTGGCCGCCGCTCCGCGTAAGACCTGCTGGGTGCCGCCACAAGCGGGTCCGGCGCTCGTAACGCGGTCCGCCGGGGTTTTTCAGCGACCTGCCAGGGCGCGATAAACCCGCGCCCGCCGGTTACCACACGAGACGCTTGATGCGCCAGTTTCTCGACCGACTGCTCGACGCGCCGGGTCCCTCGGGATTCGAGGAGGCGGCCGCGCGCGTGTGGCGCGCGGAGGCGGCCACCTTCGCCGACCGCACCTGGGTCGACGTGCACGGCAACAGCTTCGCGGAGATCGGCAACGGTGGCCGCCCGCGGACCATGCTGGCCGGTCACATCGACGAGATCGCTCTCATGATCCAATACATTGACGAGCACGGATACCTTTACGTCCAGGGTGTCGGGGGCTGGGATGCCCAGGTGCTGGTGGGTCAACGGGTCGAGATTCTGGCCGCCGGCGGAGCGGTGCACGGAGTTGTCGGGCGACGGGCCATTCACCTCATCCCGCGGGAGGAAAGGGAGAAAGGATCGACGCTTAAACAGCTGTGGATCGACATCGGTGCCGAGTCACGCGAGGATGCGGCCGAGCGGGTGGAGATTGGTGATGTGGCGATCATTCGCTCCGACACGCTCGAGTTGTCCCACGGCAGGATCGCGGGTCGCTCGATAGACAACCGGATCGGCGCTCTGGTGGCACTCGAGGCGTTGCGTGTGGCTCGCGAGAAGCAAGTTGGTGCCCACATCATAGCGGTTGCCACGGCGCAGGAGGAGATCGGCTTCTCGAGTGGGGGCGGCGCCCGGCCGAGCAGCTTCGGACTCGAGCCGGAGGTGGCCATCGTGATCGATGTCACGCACGCGACCGACCATCCGTCGCTCGATCACAAGGAACACGGAGAGATTCGAATCGGGGCGGGACCGGTGCTGAGCCGCGGTGCGGTAGCCAACCGGATCCTGGTTCGGCGCTTCAGGGAGATCGCAGACCGCGAGGGCATTCCGTACCAGTTGCAGGCCACCCCCTCGGCGAGCGGCACCGACGCCGACAACATCCACACATCGCGGGCCGGCGTCGCCACCGCCGTTATCTCGATTCCCAACCGGTACATGCACACGCCGAACCAGATCGTGGCCATGGGCGATGTCGAGCATGCGGTGGCGCTGATTTCGAGCCTGCTCGTCGAGCTCTCCGAGGAAGACAGCTTCCAGAGGGAGTGAGCGAGCGAGCGTGCACGTGTCCATGAGACCGCCGGCCCTCAGCCGTACCGTCGAAGATTACCTCAAGGCGATCTACAAGCTCGCGCAACCGAGCGAGGCGGTCTCGACCTCGTCCCTGGCCGAGGAGCTACAGCGGTCGGCTGCGTCGGTGACCAATATGATCAAGAGTCTGGCCGAGCAGGGGTTAGTCGAGCACACGCCGTACCATGGCGTACGACTGAGCGATCAGGGTGAGCGCATGGCACTGCGAGTGATCCGTCGCCACCGCGTGTTGGAGCTGTACCTGATCGAGAAGCTCGGCTATACCTGGGACGGGGTGCACGCGGAGGCAGAACGACTCGAGCACGCGGCATCGGACGAACTCATCGACCGCATGGCGAAGGCGCTCGGCGAGCCCACCATCGATCCGCACGGCTCGCCGATTCCGACCCGGGAGGGCCGAATCGCCGAGCGCGATCTCGTCAGCTTGGCCGACCTCTCGCCGGGGGAGACCGCCGTGGTGCGCGAGGTCTCGGATCATGATGACGACCTGCTGCGCTACGTGGCATCGCTCGGGTTGTACCCGGAGACGCAGGTCGTCATGCGCGCCATCACCCCGCTTGAGGGTCCGCTGACGATCCAGATCGACGATGCGCACCAGGTAGTCGATTACGCACTGGCGACGATGATTCTGGTCGAGCGCGTGCAGCACGGGGTTTAGCGGTCCGCCGGAGGGAAGTAAACGGTGGCAAGAACCATCAGGGCGGCCGGCGACAAGTGGTCGGTTCGGTTGGGGGAGAGCCGCGAAGGCCTCCGCGCGGTCCTCTTCTTCTGCGTAACCACCGATCAGCGCCCGTACCGGGTGGTCGAGGTGCCGGCGGAGCGGATCGACGGTCCCGATGCGCTCGAGCGCATGCCCGAGCCCGAGCTCAAGGAGTTGTTCGCGGCGTCGTCATCGCTGGACTACCCGCGCACGTATCCGTAAGAGCACGCTACTCTCACTGGCTGCTCCGAGCCGCGCGTGGTAGCAGCGACCGGGACCTGTCGGGGTATGAAACCCGCCGAACGGTGGCGACGAGCCGCTCGCCGATGGTCGGCGGCGGCACCACCCGTCCTGATGGAAGGCAACCTTGGGCTTCGTGGATCTCCACCTTCATTCGACTGCTTCGGATGGCACGCTGTCTCCGAGCGAGGTAGTGACGGCCGCGGTTCGGAGCGGGCTGAAGGGAATCGCCCTCACCGACCACGACACGGCCGACGGCCTTGAGGAGGCAGCGGAGGAGGCGGGTCGGGCGGGACTGGAGTTCCTGCCCGGCGCCGAGCTGTCGGCGAACGAGCCCGACCGTTCGGTGCACATTCTGGCCTACGGGTTCGATGTCGACGATCCGGGTCTGCGCCGGTTCTTCGACGAGTACCGACGAGATCGAAACCGGCGCGCCCGGCAGATTGTTGAACGTCTGCGACGCCTGCAGGTACGGGTCGGGTTCGAAGACGTCCTCGAGGAAGCGGGCCGCGGCGTCGTCACGCGGGCACACATCGGACGCGCCCTGGTCCGGGTCGGCGCGGTGCCCGATCAGCAGGCGGCGTTTGAGCGCTGGCTCGGAAGGCGGAGTCCGGCGTACGTGTCGAAGCGTCCAACGCCGCCGGCGCTCGTATTCCGACTGGTCCGCGCGGCCGGTGGGGTGAGCATCCTCGCCCACCCGGGTCGAACGCACGGACCGGAGGCGATCCGTCGCTGGGTCGGCGAGGGGCTGAACGGCGTCGAGGTGATGCACCCCGTGAACCCGCCGGAGATACGGAGCCGACTCGACCGGCTGGCGAGCGAACTGCGACTGCTGCGGGGTGGTGGATCGGATTGGCACGGCCCAGATTCGGCGCGCGCGGTACTCGGTGCGGAGCGCGTGCCCGACACATGGATGGACGAAATCACGGCAGCGGTCCGGGCCTTGCAGGCTGATCGGAATCGGCCCGGATCCCAAGCGTAGGGTGGGGAGCGAATGAGTGTGAAAGAACAACAGCTGGTGATTATCGGCGCCGGTCCTGCGGGCCTGTGCGCCGCCCTGTATGCCGGACGCTCGGAGCTGGACGCGATCCTGCTCGACCAGGGGCTTCCGGGCGGCCAGCTTCTGCTCACCGAGATGGTGGACGATTATCCCGGGATCGAAGAGATCGGCGGGATGGATCTCTCGCAGCGGATGGCGGACCACGCCGCCAAGTTTGGGGTCGGGGTGACCAGTGGACGCGTAACCGAAGTGCGCCGCGACCGGGAGGGGTATTTCCTGGTCACAGTCGAGGACGGACCGACGTATCGGTCGCCGGCTGTGATCATCACCGCGGGAGGCGTGTACAAGTCGCTCGGCGTGCCCGGTGAGAGCGAGTACACCGGCCACGGGGTCAGCTACTGCGCGATCTGCGACGGCGCGTTTTTCAAGGGCGAGGAAGTCGCGGTCGTGGGCGGCGGCGATTCAGCCGTGGAGGAGGCAGACTTCCTCACTCGTTACGCGTCGAGGGTGTACGTGATCCACCGTCGGGACGAGTTCCGAGCGCAGGCCGTTCTCCAAACGCGACTGTTCGAAAACGCGGCTGCCGAGGTGGTGTGGGACTCGGTGGTCGAGGAGATCGCCGGCGACGACCGGGGCGTGACGGGACTCAAGCTGCTCAACGTGCGCAGTGGCGAACGGTCGGAACTCCCGGTGTCCGGAGTGTTTATATACATTGGCTTCAAACCGAACACGCAGTTTCTGACCGAGCACGTGGAGCACGACGCGGCCGGCTACCTGATCACGGACCGGGATATGCGCACCTCCATTCCGGGGCGGTTCGCGGCCGGCGACATCCGGTCGCAGCTCGTCAAACAGGTGACGACGGCGGTGGGCGATGCGACCACGGCGGTGTTCGCAGCCGAGAAGTACTTGAAGGAGCTACCGAAAGGCGCACCGGAGCGGGCGATGGAAGAGGAAATCTCCGCCCGTTCTGCCTTGACACTTTGACGTGCGGTCTGCCATTTGCGGACTGCGCTCGCGGATGGAGTCGACGATGGCCAGACAACTTCAACAGCTCACTGAGGATCGAGGGAAAGGGCTTGGCCTTCAGCTCTCGGAGGTGGCCGCGCAGCAGGTGCGACGGTTCATGGAAGCCGAGAAGCTGAACGCGGATGATGCCGGTCTCCGGGTCAGCGTCCTTCCGGGAGGGTGTTCGGGGTTCGAATACGGCCTCAATGTCGAGGACGATCCGCAGGAGGACGATTTCATCCTCGTCTCACAGGGCATCCGCCTGTTCGTCGATCCGTTCAGCGCACAGTATCTGGAGGGCGTGTTCATCGATTACGCCAGCAGCTTCCAGGGATCGGGCTTCACCTTCAACAACCCGAACGCCACCGGCGGCTGCGGCTGCGGCAGCTCCTTCTCCGTCTAGCGGCTCAGCCCGCATGTGACATCTCCGCGCCTCGAGATTCGCCGCTTCAGCCTCGGGCCGATCGAGGCCAACTGCTTCATCGTCTACCTCCACGGCAACCGGAAGGCCGTGGTCATCGACCCCGGCGCCGAGGGCGAACGGATCGAGGATGCGCTCGCCGATGCCGGCCTCGAGCCGGTCGCCATCCTGCTCACCCACGCCCACATGGACCACGTGGGCGCCGTCGCGACACTTCACGAGCGGTTCGGCGCCCCGATTTACCTGCATGAAGCCGATCGTCCCCTGTACGATCATGCCGCCGAGCAGGGCCGGATGTTCGGTCTCGATATTCCGCCACCGCCACCGCCCGACCACGACCTCGAGCATGGTCAGGTGGTCGAGACCGCTGGCCTGTCCTTCGAGGTTCGGCACACCCCCGGGCACTCGCCCGGCGGTGTGGTCTTCGTCGCCCCCGGTCATGCCTTCGTCGGCGACTGCGTGTTCGCCGGTTCGATCGGCCGCACCGATTTGCCGGGCGGAGATACTCGGACGCTGCTGCACTCCATTCGCAGCCAGATTCTCACCCTCTCACCGGAAACCGTCCTTCACACCGGTCACGGGCCCGAGACGACGGTCGAGCGAGAGGCACGTACCAACCCCTTCCTTACCGGGGCGTTCGGCTGGAGCGGCTGATGCCCTTGGCCGCACACCACCCGGATGCACCCGAACCGACTCGCCGGATCGACCCGAAACGGTCGATTCCGAGGAACGAAGCCACCGAGCCGTGTTTGCGCTGCGGCACCCTGCTGCCGGCGCGCGTGATGGGGTGCAAGGGCGGCCGCTGTCCCAATTGCGGCCACGTGTATCCGCACGGGGACTGTTCAGATTGATGTCGCAGGCTCGTGACCGGCTCGATCAGCTTCTGGCCGCGGTCGAAGGGGCGGAACAGGTGGTGGCACTCACGCACGACAACCCCGATCCGGATGCGATCGCCTCCGCTTCGGCACTCGGCTACCTGCTCCAGCACACCTGCTCCCTGCCGACGACGCTCGGCTTCGGCGGGCTGGTGGGCCGCGCCGAGAATCGAGCCCTGATCGAGGAGCTCGGAGCGGCTTTTGTTCCGGTCGAATCGATCGAGCTCACGTCGTCCGCGCTCGTCGCCCTCGTCGATACGCAGCCCCGAGCAGGGAACAACAGCCTGCCCGCGGGGCGAATCGCATCGGTGGTGATCGATCATCATCCTCTGCGTCCGGAGACGGCGGCGGCCAGTTTCGCCGATGTACGTCCCGAGTTCGGTGCCAGCTGCTCGATGCTGGTGGAATATCTGCGGGCCGCAGACCTCGAGCCGAATCCGACTCTGGCGACTGCCCTGTTCTACGGGATCCAGTCGGAGACGCAGGACCTCGGTCGCGAGGTGTCGTCCGCCGACGTCGATGCCAGCGTGTACCTGTATCCGCTCACCGACCCGGCCGGCATCTCACGCATCCGTCACGCGCGCGTTCCCGCCAGCTACTTCAGCTACCTGCACAAGGCGCTGGAGCGCGCGAAGCGCAGCGGCGGTGTCATCCACGTGGTGGCGGGGCGCCTCGAGTACCCCGACATGGTGGCCGAGCTGGCCGACATGTTCATGCGGGTCGAGCGGGTCGAATGGGCGATCGCGGTGGGACGCTACCGTGATGACATCCTCATCTCGGTTCGGACGTACAAGCCGGACGCGCACGCGGGCGAACTGGTGCGGACAGCGGTAGGCGAGCATGGCTCCGCGGGCGGGCACGGCATGCTCGCCGGAGCGCAGATCTCGACCCGCGGCCTGTCGGAGACCGAGATCGATGCACTGCAAGCCGAGGTGCTTGGCGCCCTTCTACGCGAGCTCGGGGTCGACTCCGAACCCGAGCGACCGATCATCTCGACATGATCCGGATCGGAGTTACGGGCACCGTCGGCGCCGGCAAGAGCTCCGTCGCCCGACTGTTCGAGGAGTGGGGGGCGTTTCGGCTGAGCGCCGACGAACTGGCGCGGGAAGCCGTTCGCCCCGGCTCCGAAGCCCTCGAGCAGATCCGAGCCTGGTGGGGCGACGAAGTCATGAGAGCGGACGGCTCGCTCGACCGGGCCGAGCTGCGGCGCCGGGTGTTTCGCAACGACGAGGCGCGTCGGCGGCTGGAGGCAATCCTCCACCCGCGGATTCTCGCCCTGCGCGAGAAGCGACTCGAGGAGGCCAAAGAACGGGGAGTCGACGCTCTGGTCGAGGAAGTGCCGCTCTTGTTCGAGGCGGGGATCGCCGACCGCTTCGACCGGGTGGTGGTCGTGGACGCTCCGATCGAGCTCCGTAAGCGTCGCCTTTTTGAACAGCGGGAGATCGACGCGGCGGAGTTCACCCGCATCGACGCCGCCCAGTGGCCGGCGGCGAAAAAGCGCTCGGCGGCCGACTACGTGATCGAGAACGACGGGACCCGCGCGGAGCTGGAAGCCCGAGCCCGGCGGGTATGGGACGCCATCCGAGTCTCCGAGAGCGGGGAGATGGTCACGGCGGCGGGAGATGCCGCGGCGGATGGCGGACCTCCGGCGATGGACGGCGCGTGGCGTCTCGATCTCCACATGCACACCTCCGCATCATCCGACTGTCTGTCGGCACCGGGCGAGGTGGTGCGACGCGCGCGTGCCCTGAAGCTGACCCGGATCGCGATCACCGATCACAACGAGATCGCGGGCGCGCTGGAGGCCAAACGGCTGGATGAGGACCTGGTGCTGGTGGGCGAAGAGGTCCGGACGGCGGAGGGGCTGGACCTGATCGGACTCTTCCTGACCCGCCACATTCCCCCGGGCGGCGCGTTTCGTGATGTCGCCGAGGCGATCCACGCCCAGGGCGGCCTCGTCTACCTGCCGCACCCGTTCGATCCGCGCCGGGGCGCGTCGGAGGAGTTCCTCGACGAGGTGGCCGACTGCATCGACGCGGTTGAGGGGTTCAACGCCCGCATCCACGATCCGGCACGCAACCGAAAGGCGCAGCGCTGGGCCGACCGCCACGGATTACCGGTGGGGGCAGGAAGCGACGCCCACCTTTTGTCCGAGATCGGTCGCGCCATCGTGTGGACCCGACCGTTCGAGAGTCCTGACCAGTTTCTGTCGGCCTTGCGCGCCGGTCGCATTGACGGTAGAGCCTCCAGTCACCTCGTCCACCTCGGATCCACCTGGGCGAAGATCCGGAAGCGGCTGCCGGTGTGAACCGGATCGCCTCCCGCAACCAACAGTCCCGGCCGGCGAGGCGTTTCTTGACAATGAAGCAAGCGGCCGCATAGCGTTGCGCGCCGGATTCCCCCGCCAACCGGCGCGTTCCTGGGCAAAGGAGAACGATCCGTGACCACACAGCAGCACGCCAAGGAGCGGTGGGCTACTCGCGTCGGCCTCGTTCTGGCGATGGCGGGCAACGCCGTCGGATTAGGCAACTTCCTCCGCTTCCCCGTGCAGGCAGCCGAGAACGGCGGTGGCACGTTCATGATTCCGTACGTGATCTCCTTCCTGCTGCTGGGAATCCCGCTGATGTGGATCGAATGGGGCATCGGGCGCTTTGGCGGCAGTCGAGGCTTCGGCACCGTGCCGGGAATGTTCGATTCGCTGACCGATGGACGGAGGCGGTGGGCCAAATACCTCGGCGTCCTCGGCCTCGTCATGCCCCTGGTCGTCTTCATCTACTACACCTACGTGGCGTCGTGGATGCTCGGCTTCAGCTTTCTCAGCATCACCGGCAACTACTTCGGGCTGACCGACGTGTCGCAGATGCGGGACTACCTCTACTCGTACCAGAACATTTTCGACCCTTCGACTCACGGCGGCTGGGTGGCCCTCACCTTTTTCGTCATTACGGTCGGATTCATTGGATGGGTGCTTTCGCGCGGAATCAGTGGTGGGATCGAGAAGCTGGCGCTCATCGGCATGCCAATCCTGTTTCTGTTCGCCTTCGTGCTCATGATCCGTGTGTTGACCCTGCCCGAGGCAGTGGCGACCCCGGCCGAGGGCCTTAACTTCATCTGGAATCCGGAGTGGGACAGCCTCGGCAATCCGCGCGTATGGCTGGCAGCTGCGGGTCAGATGTTCTTCACCCTCTCGCTCGGGATGGGCACCATCCACACCTATTCCTCCTACCTGACCGAGAAAGACGACATCACGCTCACCGGATTGTCGACCGGCGCCACGAACGAGTTCGCCGAGGTGGTGCTGGGTGGGACGATCGCCATTCCGGCGGCCGTCGTCTTTTTCGGCATCGAAGGGGCGCAGCAAATCGCGGCCGAGGGGACATACGATCTCGGGATCGTCGCGATGGGTGTCGTCTTCCAGGGTCTTCCAGGTCCGCAAGTATGGGGGCAGGTGATCGCCTTCCTGTGGTTCTTTCTTCTCTTCATCGCCGGAATCACTTCCAGTGTGGCGCTGGCCAGCCCGGCCATCGCGTTCCTCGAGGAGCAGTACGCTTTCCGTCGCAGGAAGGCGGCTCTCAGCGTGATGGGACTCGCGTTCGTGACCGGCCTTCTGCACGTGGTCTTCTACCACCGCGGTTTCCTGGATGAGTGGGACTACTGGGCCGGTACCTTCGGGCTGGTGATCTTCGCCGCCATCGAGATCGTGTTGTTCTCGTATTTCTTCGGGATCGACCGCGGCTGGAACGAGCTGCACCGCGGAGCCGACCTCCGCATTCCGGCGCTGTTCAAGCCGATCATGAAGTGGGTGACGCCGATTTTCCTCTTCATACTGCTCGGCTGGTGGAGTGCCACCGAAGCGATTCCCACCCTGCTCATGACCGGGGAGGGGTCCGTTCCGCCCGAGCAGGTCCCCTACCGGTGGGCAAGCCGCATCGGTATGCTGCTCCTGGTGGTCCTCGGCCTGTACCTGATACGTCGCGCCTGGAATCGACCGGGCGGGGCGACTGGAAAGGAAAGCTGAGCGATGAACGGTCCGGCTCTCACGCCCTTCGCGTGGGGCTTCATGCTCATCAGTATGACCTCGGTCACCGTCCTGGTGGTGTACTGCTACTACCGAATCCTGTTCGTCAAAGGCGAGGCGAAGCTGACCGAGCCGCAGACCGGTTCGTCGCCGGGGTCGCCGCGGGGGTAAGCGATCGACTCGCGCCTCGGGTCGGACCCGGACAGGCTCGGGCCCGACCGTCCAATCGACGTTCCAGCCGCTCGGATCGAGCCCATCTCTGCGCTGCTGGCCGCATTGCGCCCGCTCACCGACATCGCGCTCACCACTCACATCAACGCCGACGGCGATGGCGTGGGAAGCGAGGTCGCGATGTTCCACTACCTGCGCCGACGGGGTGCGCGACCGGTCATCGTGAACCCGGGGGCAGTGTCAGCTCAGTACAGCTTCCTGTTGGGAGATCTCACCGTGCTGTCGGCGAACGAGCGCGCAGGGCAGCAGACGATCGCTGATGCCGAACTCGTCCTGCTGCTCGATACGTCGGAGCCTTCTCGCTTGGGTGCGATCGCCGATCGCCTGGAGGGCAAGTCGGTTGCGGTAATCGACCACCACCCGGCTACGGCGACGTCGATCGGCTCACCGGCGGTCATCGATCCGAGTGCCTGTGCGACCGGAGAGCTGGTGTACGACCTGTTCACGGTCGAGGGCGAGCGGGTAACCCGGGAACAGGCGGAGGCCCTGTACGCTGCCGTGGTCACCGACACCGGTTCCTTCCGCTACTCCAACACCAGCCCGCGCTGCCTGGAGGTGGCAGCCGCCCTGATCCGGGCCGGCGTGGACCCGGCATCGATGTACCGGCACCTGTACGGTCAGTTGACGCCGGAGCGGCTGGATCTGGTGAAGCGGGCGCTCGCGTCGCTGCACGCCAGCTCCGATGTCCCGATGGCGTGGATCACCCTGTCGTGGAAGGACATCGCGGCGAGCGGCGATCCGGCCGAGGACATGGAAGGGCTCATCGAATACGCTCGCCGCCTTCGTGGTGTGGAAGTTGCGGTGCTGATGCGCCAGCTCGCGGACGGGCGGACGAAGGTCTCGCTGCGATCGAACGGCGACGTGAACGTCGCCGACATCGCGAGACAGTTCGGCGGAGGCGGCCACGACAAGGCGGCAGGAGCCCTCCTCTCGGAGGGGATCGAAACAGCCGAACCGGTTGTCGTTGAAGCGGTTCGGCGTGCCATCGCCGCCAGCACGAGGGCTTGAAGGCCGCCGATCCACCGCGTATGTTGTGGCCGTCCCGCCCAGGCTCCCACCGGAGTCGGAGGAGCCGTGTCCGCGTTGCGACCGATCGCGGAGGGCCGATGGACGCTGAGCATGGCACCGCCGTTCATGGGAACGGGCGGCAGGGACAAGCGGATGGGACGACGGGCCTGTCACCACAGCTTACCCTTCGACTTCAGCACCTCGCACGGGCGATTCCGCCAGCGGAGATCGCCGAGCTGTGGATCTTCCCCCCGCTGCTCGAGCTGGAGGGGTCGGCGGAGTTCTTAATCTTCACCCGCTTTTTCAATGGCCGCGGAAGACGGGTGTACAGCGCCCGGTTGCCGGCCGGGGAATCCAACGGAACGGATCACGAGCATCAGCAGGAGATCGTCGAACACGGGAGTGTTCCGCACGATCGCCTGCCCCGTATCGTGGAGCGCTTCCAGCGCCGCCTGGGTGAGAACCGGGAGCCGGTCCACGTGGCCATCGAGGGGCGGACCGAGCGCTGGGACGCGCTGCTGGCCGTCGCCCCTGAACCACCGGGCCAGAACGGGACGAACGCCGCGGGTCCGAACGGGCAGGTCGCGAATACGAACGGCGCCGGCGCGCCGCCGGTCGTTCGTCCGAATGCCGCGCCCGTCGCTGCTCCGAACGGGAATCCGCCGGGTGCCGCTCGGTCCGACGGCAGACCTCCGCCGCCGACCGACGGATAGCGCCCTACCCCCGGCTGGGTATTTCGTCGCCTCCGCGCGCTCCACAACGCGGATGTCCCCCTTGCATTGATCGGTGTGAGGGGGGCGATTAGCTTTTTCAGTGTCAACCCGAACCGCGGGCCGCGACCGACCAACCGGCAGGTCCCGGGACGATGGACTCATGGCCGCTTCCGGGTGGCCGACCCGAGACGACGACGTGCAGGAGACAGAAGCCGACGCGTCCCACACGCAATCCACCCGCCGACTCCGGGAAGCGCTGCTGACCGGCGGGCATCGCTGCACCTCTCAGCGGATGGCGGTTTATCGGGTGCTCTCCGGCTCGACCTCGCACCCGACCGCCGACGAGATCTTCGCCTCCGTGCGCGAGACGATACCGGACATCAGTCTCGCTACCGTGTACAAAGCGCTGGAGACGCTCGTCAGCTGCGGCCTTGCCCGAAAGCTGTTCTGCGGCACAGCGGCGGCGCGCTACGATGGTCGCATGGACATGCACTATCACGCTCGCTGCCTGTCGTGTGGGGCCGTGGTCGACGTTGACGAAGGCCGTGGGCAGGCCTGGCTCGAGTCCTTGCAGCCGGGAGACGGCTTCGAAGTTATCGAATACCGGCTGGAGTTGACCGGCTACTGCCGGCGTTGTCAAAACTGAACGGTCTTTCCTCACACCGCAGACCGGCGCCGCACCTCGGGCGACGCGTTTCTCCCCACACCGAAGACAGCGCCAGCACGAGAGGAGGTCCGCGTGCTCACAGGTAAGAAGCTTGTCCCCAGGAAGATGTTCCTGACGTCCGGGATCGGCATCCATCGTGAGCGGCTCAGCTCGTTCGAGATGGCCCTGCGCGATGCTCGCATCGCCAGTTACAACCTCGTGCATGTGTCATCGATTTTTCCGGCTGGATGCGAGCTCATCGAGCGCGACGAAGGGCTCGAGTTGCTGACGGCCGGCCAGATCGTGTTCTCGGTCCTGGCGCGGAGCGAGACGAACGAACCGAGTCGGCTGATCGCCGCCAGCATCGGACTGGCGACGCCGAAGGATCCCGAGCAGTTCGGCTATCTGTCGGAGCATCACAGCTACGGCGAGTCCGAGGAAACGGCGGGCAATTACGCGGAGGACCTGGCTGCCAGCATGCTTGCCACAATCCTCGGCATCCCCTTCGACCCCGATGATGCGTGGGACTCGCAGCGCGAGGTATGGCGTTTGTCGGGCAAGATCGTCAGGAGCCTGAACATCACCAAGGCGATGGAGGGCCCGGAGGATGGGCGCTGGGCCACCGTTCTCGCGGCAGCCATTTTCTGCCAGTGAGCGATCTGCCCGAACGGCTCTCCCGTTTCGAGTGGAGACCGGCGCAGAACTTCCTCGGCCTCGAACCCAGCTACAGCAGTTGGGCCGATTCCGCCTACGTCGTACTCCCGATCCCGTACGAGGCGACCACGAGTTGGGGGACCGGGACCAAGATGGGTCCCGACTCGTTCCTCGAAGCGTCCCGTTACGTCGAGCTGTACGATGAAGAGCTCGACGCCGAACCGTACCAGCGCGGTGTGTGTACGCTGCCCGCAATCGAGTTGAGCCAGGTCGGTCCCGAGGCCGCGATCGCCGAGCTTCGCGACCTGTATCGAGCCCTGGTGGATGTAGCGGCCGATCGGTTCATCGTGGGCATCGGCGGCGAGCACTCGATCACTTCCGCCCCGGCTACGGTGTGGGTCGAGCGGCTCGGAGACGAGCTGTCCGTGCTTCAGGTTGACGCGCATTCTGATCTACGGCACAGCTATCACGGCACGCCGTGGAGTCATGCCGCCGTCATGCATCGAATCCTCGATCTGACCGACGAGATCGTGGCCGTCGGCATCCGGTCATTGACGGCTGAAGAGATGGCCCTGATCCGCGAGCGTGATATCAGGACCGTGTTCGCGGAGGAGCTCCGGCGGCCCGGCTGGGTCGAGCGGGCGGTGGAACGACTACAGCCGAACGTGTACCTGACCTTCGACGTCGACTTTTTCGATCCCTCGCTCATGCCGGGCACCGGCACGCCGGAGCCCGGGGGAGCGGACTGGTGGCAGGCGCTCGACCTGCTGCGGGCCGTGTTCGCCCAGCGAAACGTGGTGGGGGCCGATATCGTCGAACTTGCGCCCCGCTCCGGAGACCTGGCCAGCCCGATGACGGCCGCCAAACTGGCGTACAAGCTGATCGCATATCACGCGGCGCTGTAGGAGGCTGTAGAAGGCTGTAGGAAGAGGACGCCCGATACCGCCGCGTCGACACGGACGGCTCGTTGCATGGACAGTCTCGGAATCGGAATCGCCGTCGCCTTCACGGCGGGCCTGCTCTCTTTTCTCTCGCCGTGCGTGTTGCCGCTCGTCCCCTCCTACCTGTCGTTCGTCAGCGGCGTCGGCATCGAGGAGCTGCAGGAAGGCGAGACCGCCGTCCGCCGGACGGCGATCATCCACTCGGTGCTTTTCGTGCTCGGCTTCAGCCTCACCTTCATGGTGCTGGGAGCCTCGGCCACCGCCCTCGGCCGACTCCTACTCCACTATCAGGTGTGGATCGCGCGCATCGGCGGCCTGATCGTGATCGTGTTCGGCCTCCACCTGCTCGGAGTCACCCCGCTTC
>CAZJXR010000035.1:0-24883 GCA_964550085.1 uncultured Gemmatimonadota bacterium | reverse complement strand
GAGGGTCGCGGGTTCGCCCTCGCTGGCCCCGCGCTTTGGACGTCGAAGCCTCCTCGCTTCGCTGCGGGGTCTTCTCGTCGTCGCGCGAAGGGCGCTCGGGCGAATCCCGCTCCCTGAGGAGTGTGCTGCGGGGTTTCCGCGCCGTCGCGCGAAGGGCGCTCGGGCGAATCCCGCTCCCGTAGGGAGTGGGCTGGCTCCCCCATCGGGCTGGCGCTGGCGGGGTCTTCTCGTCGTCGCGCGAAGGGCGCTCGCCTTGCAAGTGGTCGTCCGCGCGCGGCCGCACCATATGACTCGGACAGGCTCCTAGCCGCCCACAGGCGGGACCGCTGCGGGAGCGGCCGCGTCCGGTGTCACCGCGCCGGGTGCAGTCGTATCAGGGGGCGTGAGAGCGGGCTCGGCCTCAGCTGTGTCGGGGAACGGGAGGGGTGGCTGTTCGGCAGTCTCGGGCGTCATTCCCCCAACCCCGGAATCGGCGGTGACGGCCAGCGAGTCGGCCGTGACGGCCAGCGAGTCGCCCGGCCCGAACGCGCGCTGATACACGAGCTCGACTCGCCACCGGAAGTCTCGCGTGTCGGTGGCCGGGTTGTGGCGGAGCGGTGCCGGGATGGTGGCCGCCAACTCCGCCGCGTTCGCCGCGGACACTTCGGCCACCGGCTTTCCAAAGTAGCGTTGGGAAGCGGCCTCGACGCCGAAGATCCCCGGCCCCAGTTCGATCACGTTGAGGTACAGCTCCAGGATCCGCCGCTTGGTCAGTCGCGCTTCGAGGCGCTCTGTAATGAGCGCCTCGCGGAGTTTGCGGATGAGATTCCGCTCCGGAGACAGGTAGAGGTTTCGGGCCAGCTGCTGCGTGATGGTGCTCGCGCCGCGCGGCGACTCGCGCTCGGTCCACGCCTCTCGAATCGCCATCCGCATCTCGTACCAGTCGAAGCCTCGATGCTGGAAGAAGGCCGCGTCCTCCGAAACCCGCACCGCCCGCTGCAGCTGCTCCGGGATATCGTTCAGCGGGACGGGGTGGTAGCGGATCGCGAGCTCTCGTCCCTCCGCCCGCGCCTCTCGGATCCGGAGCTCCATGTAGGGGGTGGTCGTCGGCCACCGGGTGGCGTACTCGCTGACATCGGGGAGGGTGAAGAGCAAGGCCGCGATGCCGAGGCCGACCAGCACCAACAGCAAGAGCAGGAGGCCGAGGACGACTCGAAGTGCCGCGGCCGTGCGGCGGGGAGGCCGGCTGTCCTGCGCTCGGTCCTCTTCGATCCGTCCCGCGCCCTCGGCCGGCTCACCCTCCGGGACCGTGCCCTCGGCCGGCTCACCCTCCGGGACCGTGCCGCCGGCCGCCGGCTCATCATCGGCCGTGTCCTCAGACGTTCCGCCTTCCACGGCTACGCGCTCGGCCGTGCCCCGTTCCGGGACCGATTTCTCCAGCCCGTCAGCGCCTCGGCCGTCGTCGGCCCCCGGCCTCTCCTGGGTGGGGGATCCGTTCTCCGAAGACCCGTTCGGGTCCCGTCGGTCAGCCACTTTCGCAGCCGCTTTCGAGCCGGGACAGCGCACCCATCGCCTGACGAGCTCCTACCGACTCTCGCGGTCGAGGCGAGCGCTCACCGTGCGGCCCCGGATCACCGAACCGCTCAGATCGCGGATCACGTCGTCGACGATCTGCGAGTCAATGTCGACCAGCGCGAAGCTGTTTCGGATCTCGATCTTGCCGATCTGGCCTCCGGCCGCCTTTGTTTCGCCGGTGATGGCGCCGACCAGATCCGAGGCCCGGGCGCCATCGCGCCGTCCCACATCGACGTAAACGCGCGTCCACGCAGGCCGGGTGCCTACCTCCGCACCGGGTGAGGCTCGAATCCCCATCCCCGAGTCGGCTTCCATGTCCGGCCACGGCTTCATCCCTGTCGGCTCCCGGCGTCTGAGCAGGGAGGCGAGCGCGGCGGCGACGGCCGCCGTGCCGTAGGAACGGAACAACGGCTCGAGCAGCAACAGCTCGGCGCCAATATCGGCGCGCTGGACCTCCACTCCCACCGTGGCGCGAAACTGTTCGACCGAGTCCATCTCCGGGGTGGCGGGCGGCAGACCGAATCGCTGCACCGGCCACCCGACCCGCCGGGCCATCACCTCGAGCTGGCCCAGCCGTAGTGGCTCGACGACCGCCACCCGGATCGAACTGGATCCGAGCCACGCGCGCAGCGACTCGAGGTCGGGTGGAAGGCCGAGCGCGACCGCGACTGTGGATGCCGGCGCCGGATCGGTGGCCGATCCCACTCGGATGCCCTCGACACCGGTAACCCCCGCGACTCGGAACCCCCGCGCGGCGAGTGCGGCCGCCGCCGCCTCGACCTGTGAGACATCCGCGCACTGCAAGCAGGCGTCATCCGATGCTGCCGCGTCGAGCGCCGCCGCGACCAGGTCCATGCGGTTCTCGAACTCGACCTCGACCGCGCACCGAAGCGGCGGCTCCCCCACCGTAAGGGTTGTTTTGGCGTCGAACAGCTCCTTCGGCCAGCGCACCGCGCGTGGCAGCCGATGTTTGAGCAGTTCCTGGAGGCGCCCTCCGGTCGTCTGGGCGACGGCGACCTTGACCGCTCCCGGCTGCATCGTGTCGAGTATTGCCTCCACGGCCGCCCACTGGCCCGCCAGCTCCAGCGTCTCGAGTCCGTCAAGGACGAGGAGGTTCAGGTCGGCGAGGCTGAAACGCCCGGACCGGACTTCGAGCAGGATGTCGCTTGGGCGGCCGGCCACCGCGACGACCCGAGTGGTGTCGGTCGGACTCGACGCCGGCGATCGGCGACCGGATGGCAGCACGGCACAGCGCATTCCGTCTTCGGCCGTGAGCCGCGTGGCGACCACCGCGCTGCGCGACGCCTCCTCGCGGGTCGCGGCGAGGATCAAGGCCTGGACGCCCACGTCGGCAGTGCAGCGCCGTGCGACGGCGAGCCCGTACAGCACCTCCTTTCCGGAGCCCGGACCGGCGATGAGCGCCGCGTGCCTGCCGCGCTCGATGGCCGGCCAGGCGGCCTCCAGCACCTCGGGGGCGCTGTTCAAGCCGAGCCGGTCAACCGCAAAGGCGATATCCCTCTGTGGCGTGGCGCTTGTCGATTCGGTCATTTCCACCCCTCAGCGACGGCGCGAAGCGACGGTCTCGGGCCACCTTCACCCGGTTGACGCAGTCCGGCGGTGACGCCTAACCTGTGCGGCCGGCGCGGCGCTCCCGATTCCTGGCGTCGCTTCCCGCTGAACCGATCCGGACAGCTATGACCTTGGTCTACGTGGCGTCGCTGGTCGTCCAGAACTCCGGTGGCGAAGTGGAGGCGATGCTGACCCGGATTCGGGACGCGGTGTGGGGCGTGCCGCTCATCGTCCTCCTCGTCGGGACCGGCCTATATCTAACGCTGCTGCTTCGCGGGCTGCAATTCCGTCAGCTCGGACATTCCCTCTATCTCGCCCTGGTGAAGCGGCGCGAGCCGGGCGGCGATGGTGACATCTCCCACTTTCAGGCGCTGATGACGGCGCTGGCCGCCACGGTCGGAACCGGGAACATCGTGGGTGTGGCGACCGCGATCGCGGGTGGGGGTCCCGGAGCCCTGCTCTGGATGTGGGTCACGGGCCTGGTGGGCATGGCCACCAAGTTCTCGGAGGCGGTCCTCGGCGTACGGTTTCGAGAGACGGACGCCCGCGGCGAGAAGCTGGGCGGGCCGATGTTCTACCTCGAGCGCGGCATCCCGGTTCGCCGCCTCGGCAAGACTCTGGCCGTCGCCTTCGCCCTCTTCGCGTCGGTGGCGGCGTTCGGTATCGGCAACGGCGTCCAGTCGCAAGCGGTGGCGGACGCGATCAATCACTCGTTCGGAGTTCCACACTACGTGGTGGGGTTGGTGGTCGCGGCGCTCGCCGCCTCGGTGATTCTCGGTGGCATCCGGTCGATCGGGCGCTTCACCGGCGTGTTCGTGCCGGCGATGATCGTGATGTACATGGGCGGCGCCGGCCTCATCATCCTGCTCAACATCCGCAACGTCCCGGAGGCGTTTCGGCTCGTGTTCGACGGGGCGTTCAACGCGCGGGCTGTCGGCGGCGGCGCCCTCGGTTACACCGTCGCTCAGGCCATTCGCTCTGGCGTGGCGCGGGGCGTGTTCTCCAACGAATCCGGGTTGGGCACGGGCGGCATCGCGGCCGCCGCTGCCCAGACTCGAGAGCCGGTGCGGCAGGCGCTGATCTCGATGACGCAGACGTTTATCGACACGATCGTCGTGTGCAGCTTCACCGGTATCGCGATCCTGTCGACCGGAGCGTGGCTGAGCGGTCAGGATGGCGCCAACATCACGCAGCAGGCGTTCACCACCGGACTCCCCGGGGACTTCGGTGGGCTGGTGGTGGCGGTGAGCCTCGCCTTTTTCGCCTTCAGCACCATGCTCGGGTGGGCGTACTACGGCGAACGAAACGTGGAGTACCTGATCGGAGCGCGCGCGGTGGTGCCGTATCGCCTTCTGTTCGTGGTCGTGATCGCCGTGGCCGCCGCCGCGCCCCTGAACGCGGTGTGGCTCCTGTCCGACATCATGAACGGCCTCATGGCCTTCCCGAACCTGGTCGGTCTGCTGCTCCTGTCGGGGATCGTGCTGCGGGAGACCCGCTCCTACTTCGAACGATACGGAGACGGGGACAGTGGCGGGCGGTCCCCCGAGCCCTAACCGATAGCCCGGCTCCGGCGGGAGTTGACGACGGTCGGGTTCGAGCTCAACCGTGGAAGTCGGGGTAATGGCCCAGGTCGTACGCCCGGATGAAGAGCGCGTCGCGTGGCTGCACGCCGAGCTGCGCGAGAGTGATCGATTCGTCCCGGATCCGTCGCTCGGCGAACTCCACGTAGAAGTCGTCAGGATTGTCGACGTCGCGGAGCAGCAACTCCCGGAGGCCGCGCTGCTTCGTCTCGCTGACAGTCGCCCGCAGCGGAAGCTCGAGCACACACTCCAGCCACCGGTCGGGCATCGCCAACCGTACCGCGACCCCGGTCAGCTCGGATTCCGTGCTGCTCCGCTCGCTCATACGGCTCCCCTCACACGTGCTTGAGGGTGTAGAGGAAGCGCTTGGTCACGTCGGTGACGTCGAGCCCGGCGACCCGATCGGTCTCGGCGTGGACGTTGGTGTGCCCGTGCGCGCGATCCACCCGCAACACGGCGGTTCCGATCCGGCCACGCAGGACGAGACGCGCGGCGCTCTCTTCCGCCACCTCCATCAGCGTGTTCTGCGCGTAGAAACGCTTGGCCCGCTCGAGCACTTCCTCGGGCGGAAGCTCCGTCATGGTGACATATCGCATGGCGGCGCTGAACTTCGGTTCCGCGCCGATGCCCGTCAACCGTCGCGGATCGGGCGTGCGGCGGACTGAAGGGGTCCCGGGCGGGTACGAGGCGAGGCCGGCGGGATCGATCGGCACCGTGCGGCTGCTCGCGGTCGCCTGCGCCGCGATCAGCGCGGCGGTCATCGTAGCCCTCGCCGGCCTCGCTGCCCGCAAGGCGGAGCCATTCCACACCTTGTTCTACCAGTGGACCTGGTACCCCCTCCTCCTTCTGCTCGCCGCCCTCACGGTGGGGATCGAGGGCCGCACCACCCTTCTCCGACACCGCGCCCTGCCGGCCCTTCTCCTCTGGTCGGCCCCCGTGTGGTTGCTGTTCGAGGCGGCCAACTTTCGACTCACGAACTGGTATTACGTTTTCGTGCCGGAGTCTCGCCCCGTACGCTGGATCGGGGGACTGGCCGCCTTCGCGACCGTAATGCCCGCCCTTTACCTGGCGAGCCGCATCCTGCGAGCTCTGGGCTTCGCGGGCGGTTGGCACGGACCGCCATTTCGGCTTCGGAACGGACATCTGAGAGCCGCCCGCCTCGCCGGCGTCGCGTTCCTCGGCCTCGTGGTGTGGAAGCCGAGCTGGTTCTTTCCGCTGATCTGGGGAGCGTTCACGCTGCTGCTCGAGCCGGGTAACTACCGGCGGGATCCGGGCCAATCGCTGCTCGGCGACCTGTCGGCCGGCCGCTACGCCCGGTTCGCCCGACTGCTGGTCGCGGGGGCGATCATCGGGCTCGCCTGGGAGTCCTTCAACTTCCTCGCCGGCGCGCGCTGGATCTACACTGTTCCCGGGCTCGAGACGCTGAAGCTGTTCGAGATGCCGCTGCCGGGGTTCCTGGGCTTTCCCGTGCTGGCGCTCGACTGTTTCGTCATCTACCAGGCGCTGGTCGGTCTCGGTCTCGCGCCCCCCGCCTGGTTCGCCGAGCCCGACCACGCGTCGCCCGACCGGCGATCCGATTCCCGCGCCGTGCGCTCCTCGGGTCGCGCCTCCGACCGGGGCGAGAGGAGGACGATCGGGACGGCCGACCGTGTGGCCGCGGCCACGACCGCCCTCGTGTTCTGTGTCGCCGTCCTGGCCGGGATCGATCACTGGTCCGTCGACTCCTACCGTCCCCGGGTCCGCGACCTGCCCGGCGTCACCCCGGCCGTGGTGCAGGGCCTGGGCGCGTCCGGGGCGGAAAGCGTGTACGCGATCGCCGACCTCGACTCGACCACGGTGGCGGCCCGCACCGGCCTCACGCCTCGCCGGGCGGGCGCCCTCGTGCGCGCCGCGCAGCTGGCAGAGTTGCGCGGAATCGGCACCCGGAACGCCGCCGCGCTCATGGACGGTGGGATCGACACCGTGTGTGAGCTGGGAGCGGCCGCCCAGCCGGCGGTGACCGAAGCGGTCCGAAGAGTGCGGCACGACCCCTACGCGGGGCGGGCGACGCGGGTGCGGGTCTGGCGCCGAGCGGCGGCGACGCGCTGCGCTTCAGTCATTGCCGGAGTCGGACCGGGGCGGCATGTTATCGTTTCGATTCGTAGCTCTGGATGCCGGCGGATTTTCCGGGTGGATATTCGATCCGGGCGACCCGCTGAAACGCTCTGTCAGGCCAAACGCGCGCAAGTCTCGACGTGAGATCATATACGACCACGGTCCGGCCCGACGTGGAATGCGAGACAGTCCCTCCTCCCGCATCGCCGTTCGGCCGTTTTTTCCTCCCCGGCCCGACCGAGGTACGACCAGAGGTGTTGGCGGCCATGGAGCGCCCCGTGATCGGTCACCGGGGAGCGCCGATGGAGGCGCTGATCTCGGCCCTCGCGGCACCGCTGCGCGAGCTGTTCGGAACGGGCCGGCCGGTATACGTGTCCACCTCGTCGGCGACCGGGATGATGGAAGCCGCGGTGACGAATCTGAGCCGCCGGCGCATTCTGTGTCTCGTGTGCGGCGCGTTCGCCGAGCGCTTTCATCAGATCGCCGTCGCCAACGGCCGAGCGGTCGATCGGCTCGACGTCGAGTGGGGGGAGCCGAACCTGCCCGAACAGCTGGAGTCGGCGCTGCTGGCGGCCCCGGGTCGCTACGACCTGGTCACCGCCGTGCACTCCGAGACTTCGACCGGCGTGCTGAACCCGATCCCGGCCATCGCCGAAGTCGTGAGGAGATTCGAGGGCGTGTTGCTGGCGGTCGACGGCGTCACCTCCGTTGGAGGCGCTCCGTTTCTGTTCGACTCGTGGGGCGTCGACTTCGCGGTCACCGGGTCGCAGAAGGCGCTCGCCCTGCCACCGGGCCTCGCTCTCGCCGTCGCATCGGAACGCGCCCTGGAACGCGCCGCGACGGTTTCGGAGCGGGGCTTCTACTTCGACCTGCTCAAGTTCGAAAGCAATGCCGTCAAGGGTCAGACGCCCAACACTCCCGCCGTCTCCCTTATGTTCGCGCTCGACTATCAACTCGGCCGCATTCAGGCAGAGGGGCTCGAGGCGCGGTGGCAACGGCATGCCCGGATGGCATCGCGGATGTGGGAGTGGGTGGACGAGGTCGCGGAGCGGAGCGGCAGGCCGTTTCGGGTCCTCGCACCGGCTGGGTACCGATCCCCGACGGTGACCGCCGTGACTCTGCCGCCCCATGTGGAGGGCGGTCGGGTCGTGCGGGCGTTGGCCGAGCGCGGCTATACGATCGGGAACGGGTACGGGCGGCTGAAGGACCGGACAATCCGCGTCGGTCACATGGGAGATCACACCGAGCGTGAACTGGAAGAGCTGCTCGCTCAGCTGACGGAGGTGGTGTCGGGATGAAGAGAGTCGTGATCGCGGATCCGTTATCGAGTGAAGGCATCGAGCGGCTGAAGTCCGAGGGCGGGTTGATCGCCGATGACTGCTCCCGTCTGGCGCGCGCCGCGCTCGCCGGCCGCCTGCGGGGCGCCGCCGGACTCATCGTGCGGAGCGGGACGGTCGTCGACCAGGAACTGCTCGAGGCGGCGCCCGTTCTGGAGGTAATCGGGCGGGCCGGAGTGGGACTCGACAACATCGACGTCGAAGAGGCAACCCGGCGCGGGATCGCCGTCGTCAACGCGCCCGGCGGCAACACCAAGTCTACCGCCGAGCTGACCTTCGGGCTGCTGCTGGCCGCGGCGCGGCGAATCGTGGAGGCGGACCGCGACCTGCGCGCCGGTCGCTGGGATCGCAAAGCGCTCCGCGGAACGCAGCTCCACGGCAAGAGACTGGGCGTGATCGGCGCCGGCAGGATCGGCTCGGAGGTGGTCCAGCGCGCGCACGCCTTCGGCATGAAGACGATGATCAGCGACCCCTACATCACCGCCCAGCGTGCCAACGATCTCGGGACCGAGTCGGTCGATCTCGACCGGCTTCTCGAGCGGAGCGATTTCGTCACTCTGCACGTGCCCCTCACCGACTCGACGCGCGGCATGATCGGGGCGGAGCAGATCGGACGCATGAAGCGGGACGCGTATCTGATCAACGCCTCGCGGGGCGGCGTGATCGACGAGGCGGCGCTGGCGGAGGCGCTGAAGGAGGGCCGCATCGCGGGGGCTGCGCTGGACGTGTTCGCCGAAGAGCCACTGCCCGTGGACAGTCCGCTGCGGGACGCTCCCAACCTGGTCATGACCCCGCACCTCGGTGCAGCGACCTCCGAAGCGCAGCGCGAGGTCGCGCTCGAGATCGCCGAGGCGGTTCGGAACGCGCTGGTGCGCGGAGATCTGCGAGCCGCGGTGAACGCGCCCCACATCGCTCCCGCGGATCGACCGCGCCTGGTTCCGGTGCTCGGGCTGGCGCGCAACCTGGGCATCCTGCTGGCCGAGCTGACCGGAAACCGGTGCGACCGACTCGAGGTCCGCTACGCGGGTCCGATGGGGGACGTGCTCCGCCCGCTGGCCGCCTCTGCGGTCGAAGGGTTCCTGTCGGCGACGGTGGAGCCGCCGATCAACGTGGTGAACGCCCTCCTGCTGGCGCGCGAGCGTGGCATTCAGGTGGCGCGGGTCCGGCTCGGCACCCTGCCCTTGTACTCGAATCATGTCGAGCTGGCGGCGACGACCGGCGAAAGTGAGCTGGTGGTCGCCGGGGCGCTGCTCGGCGAGGGCCGTCCGCGGATCGTGCGAATCGGTGAGTTCCACGTCGACACGGTTCCAAGTGGGACCCTGCTTCTGATCCGGAACAAGGATGTGCCGGGTGTGATCGGTCAGGTGGGCACCAAGCTCGGCGACGCGCGCGTCAACATCGCGGGCTACCACCAGGCCCGCCGCGAGGCGGGCGGAGAAGCCCTGGCCGTGATCAGCGTCGACGAGAGCGTCGACCGGAACCTGCTCCGCGAGCTGGAGCGACTGCCCGGGGTGCACGAGGTGCGGCAGGTCCGGTTCGAGGGACCCGCGCGCCCGCCTCCGCTCGATCCGGCCTCCGGCCGAGTATCAACCGCCGATTCTCCGGTCGCGGTGCGGGCCGGTCGCTGACGGGGAGGCGGGGGACGGCGCCCACCCGCCGGCCTCGTGGTGTCCCGGCGGCGGCCACCGATCGGGGTGCAGCAGGCCGGCCAGGATCTCGATCCCACGTACCACGCGCGGACCGGAGCGGTTGAAGTAGGCCGAGGCGTCGACCACGAAGGCGCGTCCCGCGTCGATGGCCGAGCCGGCGACCGCGGACAACCGCTCGGCGTGCCGGTCCGCGTCCCGCCTCGCCGCCTCTAGTCCGTAGCCGCACGGCATGACCACCAGGATCTCCGGCTCGAGCCCGTCCAGGTCGCTCCACTCCACTTGTCGCGACGGCCTGCGGGCGGCGCCAACCAGGTTCACGCCGCCCGCCCACTCCACCATCTCGGGCACCCAGTGCCCGGGAGCGAAGGGTGGGTCAAGCCATTCGATCGCCAGCACCCGAACCGGATCGGCCTCCGAGACCGCCCCCCGCACGGCCACCAGGCGGCCCTCCAGCTCGGCAACCCGAGCTTCCGCGGCGCCCTCCACTCCCGCGGCCCTCCCGACCGCGCGAACCGTGTCGAGGATCTCTTTGAGCGAATGGGCGTCGAGCGACAGGACGCGAGCCTCGAGGCCGAGCGCCTCCACCGTTTGCCGCACCCCCGGAGTGGGGACCGCGCACACCTCGCACACCGCTTGGGACAGGATGAGATCGGGCCGCAGCGCTCGCAGCGTCTCGGCGTCGATCTCGTACACGCTTCCGTGCTCGGCCATGGTGGCGCGAACGGCCCGGTCGACCTCGCCGCTGTCGAGGCCAGCGGGATCGAAACGAGGCCTGCTCACCCGTGGCCGGTCGAGCACGTCCGGTGGATAGTCGCACTCGTGGGAGATCCCGACCACGCTTTCTTCGAGCCCGAGTTCGCATGCGATCTCGGTGCCGCTGGCCAGCGTGGACACGATCCGCATCAGCGGAGACTCGCCATCGCGTCTGAGAGGCGCAACCTCAGTAGGTGGGCATGCCCGGGTCCACCTCGCGCGCCCAGGCGAGAATCCCGCCATCGAGGTTGCGCGCGTTGTCGAACCCCGCGTCCCGGAGGAACTGAACCGCCCGTCCGCTGCGCGCTCCGGTGCGACAGTGTACGACCAGGGTAGTCTCCCGCGTCAGCTCGCCGAGGCGAGTCGGCAGCTCCGCCAGGGGTATGAGCCGCGCGCCGAGCGGCTCGAGATTGCAGATCTGCCACTCGTACGGCTCGCGCACATCGACGATCTCGATCGCGCCTCCATCGTCGAACTGGCGTCGAAGCTCGGCCACGGATATGGCGGGCACGCCATCCGCCGGCTCGTCCGCCGCGGCACCGAGACCACAGAATTCCTCGTAGTCGATCAGCTCGGTGATGGTGGGGTGGTGTCCGCAGGCCGGGCATTCGGGATCGCGACGCACCGCCACCTCGCGGAACTCCATCCGGAGCGCGTCCAGCAGCAGCAATCGGCCCGCCAGCGTCTCGCCCCGGCCGAGAATGAGTTTGATCGCTTCCGTCGCCTGGATCGTGCCCACGATGCCGGGCAGGATCCCGAGCACGCCTGCCTCGGCGCAGTTCGGCACCAGCTCGGCCGGCGGCGGTTCGCGGAACAGGCATCGATAGCACGGACCGTCGGGCGCGCCGAACACGGAGGCCTGCCCCTCGAAGCGGAAGATGGCTCCGTACACCACCGGGGTGCCCAGCAACAGACCCGCGTCGTTTACCAGATACCGGGTGGGGAAGTTGTCGCTTCCATCCACGATCACGTCGTAGCCGTTCAGCACCTCGAGCGCGTTGCTCGAGTCGAGCCGGGTCTCGAAGGTCTCGACCTCGACGAGCGGGTTGAGCGCCTCGAGTCGCTCGCGGGCCGACTGCAGCTTGGGACGCCCGATGTCGTCAGTGTCGTGGAGAATCTGCCGCTGCAGGTTGGTGAGATCGACCCGGTCGTGGTCGACGAGCCCGATCCGGCCCACGCCCGCCGCCGCCAGGTAGGTTGCGGCCGGCGACCCGAGACCGCCGGCGCCGACCAGAATCGCTCGCCCTGCCTTCAGTCGCTTCTGACCTTCGACCCCCACCTCCGGCATCAGCAGGTGCCGGCTGTAGCGGGTGAATTCCGCAGCGGTGAGCCCGGGACCGTCTCCGGGCGGGTCCCCGCCCCCGGGCTCCGCGCCCGCGGCCGACCGCCGACCGCCGACCGTGGTCGGCGCGTCAGGACCCGGCCGACCCCCGGCGATGGAGGGGACGATCCTCACCTCACTGCTCTCCTCCAGCTGCACGGTCCCTTCGTCGACTTCGCGAATGTCGCGGCCGTCGACGTACACGTTCACGTAGCGGCGAAGCCGGCCATCATCGCCGAACAGCTGCGCTTGCAGCCGCGGGCTGCGCTCCGAGAGTCGGTCCAGCGCCTCGGACAGGGTCGCGGCGTCGACCTCGACCGCCGTCGCGCCATCGACGAACCCGCGCAGCGGAGTGGGTATCTTGATCGTGACTCTGGGCATATGCGCTCCTCGTCCGAGGCAGGTCTTTCAACGACCTGCCAAAAGCTACGCCGGCGACGAGCCGCCGGCACCGTCTTCCCGCGTCTGCACCTCGCCTTCCACAAACCGCGCCCCGTCACCATCGAGCCGCCACACGCGCCGCTGGCGGGCCCTCCCGGCGCGCACCTCAATGATCAGGTAGTCGTACCACGGCCAGGCGAGCCGCCGATCGGTCTCGGACGGCTGTGGCGGCGCGTCCGGGTGTGAATGATAGAAGCCGAGCACGCTGGGCCCGCCTCGCTCCTCCTCGGCCAGGAGTCGGGCCAGCAGGTCCGGGTCGATCCGGTAGCGATCCTCCCGCTCGGGCCACCGGTTCGGGGCCGGCTCCCAGCCACGGGCCACCCGCTCCCCGTCGCGCGCGTCACCGAGCAGGACTCCGCACGCTTCGCGGGGATATGCCGCCTCGAGCTCGGCCTCGATGCCGCGCAGGGCGGAAGCCGGGAGAATCAGCCGGTCCGGCGCGCCGCTCGTCCTATCCACCTCGTCGCACCGCCTCACCCAGGTACCGGCTTCCGGCGTCCGGCAGCACCGTCACGACGTGTCCGTTCTCCAACCGGCTCGCCAGCCGGGTGGCGGCGGCGAAGGCGGCTCCGGCCGATGGCCCCACGAACAGCCCCGCCTCCCGCGCCAGTCGCGCGGCCGCCTCTTCGGCCTCCTCGGTCGTCACCCGCATCTGCTCGTCCGCCACCGACGCGTCGTAAATGCCCGGTTGAATCGAGCTCTCCATGTGCTTCAACCCCTCGAGCCCGTGGAGCGGCCCGGCGGGCTGCACGCCGATCACCCGCACCCTCCGGCTCAGCTCGTGCAGCCGCCGTCCGGTTCCCACCAGCGTGCCGCTCGTCCCGATGCCGGCCACGAAGTGGGTGATCTGTCCCAGCGTGTCGCGCCAGATCTCCACCGCCGTGGTCTCGTAGTGGGCCCGCCAGTTGGCGGGGTTACGGTACTGGTCAGCGTACCAGAAGCGGTCCGGACGCTGGTCGGCGAGCGCGCGGGCCCGCAGGATCGCCCCATCGCTGCCCTCCAGCGCATCGGTGAGCAGGAGCCGGATGCCGTACGCGCGCAGCGCCTGGAGACGGGCGATGCTCGCGGACTCGGGAACGCACATCGTCACCTCGAAACCGAGTGCCGCCCCGAGCATGGCGTAGGCGATGGCCGTGTTGCCCGAGCTCGAGTCGAGCAGGCGACGGCCGGGCAGGCGACCGGTTCGCAGGCCGTCCCGGACGATCGCCCACGCCGCCCGATCCTTCACCGAGCCGCTGGGGTTGAACCACTCGGCCTTTGCGGCGATGCGAACGGAGGGGCGAGGCGACGGCAGCGGAAGCAGCGGCGTGCCGCCGATGCGGGCGATCAGCGCCCGTCCGACCGGCGTCAGCTCCGGCGCCGCCGCCACCGCTGCAGTCGAGATCTTGTGTGCGACTTCCGTCAACGTACCCCCCAACAAAAAAGCCGCGAGCGTTGGCTCGCGGCGGGTCGATCGTCCGAGTGCTGTCCCGGTCAGTGTCGGCCTCGTTGTGCCATGGCCACGCTCCGTTCACGGAGAGAGGTGGTACAGCGACAGGTCGCGCGGCATCCTCGACCCCGGCTCGGGTCAATCGCTCGGTGGATCACGTCTTCGCTCGGTGGAATCGTCGTGGCTCCGTCAGATGACAATCGCTCGTACACAAGTTAAAGGCCGATGTTCACAAAGCAACCGGGCCCGCCAAGGCCGCCAGGCGGGCGGGGGTTCAGGTCGGCACGGCCACGGAACGGCACAGCGCCTGGAAGTTGTCGCCGACCGTGCCGGGACCCCGGAACACGGACGAGCCCGCCACCAGCACGTCGGCGCCGGCGTCGACGGCCAGCGGTGCGGTTTCGGTGTCGATTCCGCCGTCCACCTGCACATGCAGATCCTTGAGGCCGTGCTCGGCCGCCATCTCGCGTACCCGTCGCACCTTCGGCAGCGCGGCGTGGATGAAAGACTGTCCGCCGAATCCCGGGTTGACCGTCATCACCAACACGAGGTTCAGGAACGGCAAAATCTCGCTCAGGGTCTCGACCGGGGTGGCGGGATTGACCGCCACGCCGGCCAGTGCGCCGAGGCGCCGAATCTCATGCACGTCGCGGTGAAGATTGACCGCCACCTCCTGATGGACGGTGATCAGATCTCCGCCCGCCGCGATGAACGGCTCGATGAACTCTTGCGGGTTGTCGATCATCAGGTGCACGTCGAGGAAGGCATCGGTGACCGCGCGCAGCGACGCGAGGACGGGCAGCCCGATGCTGATGTTGGGCACGAAATGGCCGTCCATTACATCGACCTGAAACCACTTCGCCCCGGCCTGTTCGGCCTCCTTGACCTGCTCGCCGAGCTTCATGTAGTCGGCGGCGAGGATCGAGGGCGCGATGATGACTTCCGCTGGCATGGTCCGTCCGATCGTACGGGGTTTTGGCGACTTCCTGGACCAGGGAGCCACTGCTAGCGGCCTGCTAGATGACGCCCAGCGATTTGCCTACCCGGTCCAGTGCATCGAGAGCGCGATCCAGATGCTCCCGGTCGTGAGCCGCCGAGATCTGGCATCGGATGCGAGCCGCCCCCTTCGGCACGACCGGATACCCGAAGCCGATGACGAACGCGCCCTCGTCGAGCAATTCGTTACTCATGGCGATCGCGGCCGCGGTGTCGCCGATGATCACCGGCACGATCGGGGTGTCACCCTCGATCGGGTTGAAGCCGAGTCCGATCAGCTGCTGCCGAAAGTAAGCCGTGTTTTCACGCAACCGGGCGACCAGCTCGGGATGTTCTTCGAGGAATCGAATGGCCGCCAGGGCGCCGCACGCCGAGTGGGGCGGGACCGCGTTTGTGAACAGCTGCGTCCGCGATCGTTGCACCAGGTAGTCGACCACCTCGGCGCTGCTGGCGGTGAACCCCCCGGCCATGCCGCCCAGCGCCTTTCCGAGCGTCGATGTCACGATGTCGACCTCGCCGTGCATGCCGTAGTGCTCGGGCGTCCCGCGACCCGTGTCGCCGAGGACGCCGGTGGCGTGCGAGTCATCGATCGTCATGATCGCGTCGTAGCGATCGCACAGACTCCGGATCTCCGGGAGCGGAGCGATCTCTCCCTCCATGCTGAACACGCCGTCGGTGATCACCAGCCGGTGTCGCGCGGCCGACGACTCCTTGAGCACGTCCTCGAGTGAATCCATGTCCATGTGTTTGTAAATCCGTCGCACCGCCTTGCACAATCGGATTCCGTCGATGATCGACGCGTGGTTCAGCTCGTCGCTGATCAGCACATCGCGATCATCGAGCAACGGTGCGAACAACCCCTCGTTGGCGTTCCAGCACGACGTGTAGGTGAGGGACGCCTGTGTGCCGAGGAAGTCGGCGATCTGCTCCTCCAACTCGCGGTGGATGGCGAACGTGCCGCAGATGAAGCGGACCGAGGAGGTGCCGGCGCCGTACCGATCGGTGCCATCCTTGACCGCCTGCATGACCGACGGCTGATCGCACAGGCCCAGGTAGTTGTTCGAGCACAGATTCACGACCTCTCCGTGGCCCTCGACCTCGACCACGGCCGATTGCCGTCCCATGATGTGCTGCAGCGTCTTGTGGACGCCGCTCTGCACCATTTCGCCGAGCTCGACCTTGAGCCGCTCGGCCAGGCCCCGGTTCACGTTCGCAGCAGTCACGTCGCTCTCCGCATACAGGGTCATCGCAGCCACTCGCTTACTCAGTCAGTGCCAGTGCCAGCATGGTCAGTAATAGTCGGAAGCGGGCTCACCGGTCATTCGCGCGCTGTCGACAGTGATGGCCGGTCGGCTGCCGAAGGACCCGCACAACGTGTATCCGGTCAGCCGCCCGTCCACGAACACGACCCGGTCGCGGTCGGCGACCTCGGTCAGCTCGGGTGGCGCGCCCCGGAGCGCGAACGGGCGTTGGTTCGAGGCCCATCCGGGCCCGAACAGGTAACACCCGCCGGCCGCACGCACGGTGCCGTAGCCGACGGCCCGCATGGCCGAGAACGCTCCGCTGTCGACCGCCACCAGCTGTCCGAGCTCCCGCCCCTCCGTTCCCCGCACCCGGTAGCGTGCCGCCCGCGCAATCCTGAGGGGCCGTGCCTCGTAGAAGCTGACGCGAGAGTCGGAGCAGCTCGTGTCGTAGACGCTCCGTCGCGCCGATAGCTCGATCGTCGAGTCTGTCAACACGACGATCGCCGTGTCCAGGCGGCCGCAGGCGTCCGGAGCAACCGGGCCGGCGAGTTCGAACGAGAACAGCTCGCCGACCACTACCGTATCGGGGTAAGCGGCCCACGTCACCAGGGCGGCTTCGTGCGTCGGCTCGCCGATCCGCCAGCACGCGGTCAGCCCGACGAGCACGAGCACCGGGAGGCCGGCCGGTTCGAGTGCTCGGCGCCCCACCTCAGCGGACTGAAAGGACCACCTTCGCCGCCTCACCGTTGGCCATGGCAGCGAAGCCGGTCGCAAAGTCCTCCAGCGCGAGATGATGCGTGATCACCGGAGTGATGTCGAGCAGGCCGGCGGCCAGAAAGTCGCGCATCTCGATCCATGTCTCGTACATCCGGCGCCCGATCACCCCGTACACCTGGAGTCCCTTGAATATCACGTCGCGCGCCAGATTGACGTTCACCTCGCCCGCCGGCAAGCCGAGCAGCCGCACGTGCCCTGCGTTGCGACAGGCACGGAACGCATCCCGCACTCCGTCCGGGTGTCCGCTCATCTCGCACACCACGTCTGCTCCGTAGCCGCCGGTCAGCTCGGCGACGCGAGCCGGCGTATCGCCGCCCCGCGGGTCGATCACTTCGTGTGCTCCCATCGCTCTCGCGATCTCGCGGCGACCCGCGGTCGGCTCGATCGCAATGACGAGTCGTGCGCCGGCCGCGCGGGCGATCCCGACCGCGAACAGGCCGATCGGACCGCATCCGATGATGGCGACCGCCTTGCCCGACACATCCGTGTGCAGCACGGTGTGGAACGCGTTGCCGAGCGGGTCGAGGACGGCCGCCGTATCGTCAGAGATCGAATCAGGGAGCGGGACGATGTTGGTGGCCGGGAGCGCCACGAACTCGGCGAAGGCGCCGTCCCGGTCGACGCCGAGGATCGACGTCTCGCGGCACACGTGCGCGTTGCCGGTCCGACACAGCTCGCAGTGGCCGCACACGACGTGTCCCTCCGCCGACACCCGGTCGCCGACCCGCACGTTCTCGACCAGTGGGCCGACGTCGGCCACCTCTCCCATGAACTCATGACCGAGGACGAGAGGCGGATGAATCCGGGTCTGCGACCAATGATCCCACTTGTAGATGTGGAGGTCGGTACCGCAGATCCCGGCCCGGCGTACCGCAACCAGCACCTGGTCCGGGTTGATGCCCGGCTCCGGAACGTCTCGGAGCTCGAGTCCTTCGACGGGTTCCGCCTTGACGATGGCTTTCATAGTTGGGAGGCCCTGAGACCCATGCGCGCACTCGCCGGGGCTCTTCCGTCACCTGCCGTAGTCGAACGGCTGCGCCGTCGCAGCAGGTGGCGAAACGGATGGAGGCCCGTCGCGGCTGCGCAATCTGCCGGGGGACCCCGGTGCGAGCAAGGCGGGTCCGCGGGCTCGGCGGCGGGAACTTGCACCCGCCGCAGCGATATTAAACGGTGCGAGCACGGCGGATCGCGGTCTTCGGTCCCGGGCGGATCGGGATCGCCGGCCCCGGGCGGATCGGGGTCGCCGACCCAAGGCGAAGGTCGAGAAGCGCCCAACGGAGCCGCCGGGCAGGACATGCGAGAGGGTACGTGAATATCGGACTCCCCACCCAGCGTCATGATCGACGATACCGGCGCGCGCTGCGCGTGGGTCTCGGGGTGTCGCTGCTGCTGCACCTCGCGGCGCTGCTGCTGTGGCGCGTCGACCCGGTCAGCTTGGGAAGCAGTATCGCGGCCGGGCCGCGAGCCGGGGACCCGATCGCCGCCGCCGGCGGAGCGATGCAGGCCATGCGGGTGCGACTCCCCGAGGAGATCGTGGTCCCACCGCCGCCGGAGAGGCTCGTCTACGACGCCCGCCCGGTCGAGGTGGAGCTGAGGATGGACCCACAGATCGCGACCACGGACCTGGATGTGGCCCTCGGTGAGGCTCGCCTGGTGGCCACGTCGCGCGGGCCGGGCCTGCCCGGTATGACGGGGCGCGGGGACGATGGCGCCGCGGCCACCGGCAACAGTCGCTTGCTCGATGGGACGCCCCGCTCGTTGATCCCGGAATGGGATCCTCCCGCGGATGTGCGCGGCATGGAGGTCACCGTCCGGGTGCTGATCGACGAGGCCGGCCGGCCGCTCGAAGTCCGGCTGCAGCCGCAGACCCCGAACGGCGGCTTCAACAAGAAGCTGATCAGCAAGGCTCGCCTGATGGAGTTCAACCCGGTGCGGGATCGGAGCGGAAGACCGGTCCAGGAGTGGACGGAGTTCGTCCTCGTCTTCTGACGCGCCGTACTTCTGAACGGCCTTACTCGATCGCCTCTCGCGCGTAGACGATGCGGCCGCCCACGATGGTGAAATCGGGCGCGGCCTCGAGGATCTGCCCGGGCGGAACGCTGAGCAGATCCCGATCCCACACCACGATGTCGGCGAGCTTTCCCGCCTCCAGCGTGCCCTTGCGGAACTCCTCGAACTCGGCGAACGCCGGTTCGGCGGTGTAGAGGCGGATCGCCTCCCGGATGGTGAGACGCTGCTCGGGCAGCCAGCCGCCTGCCGGTGTCCCGGGTGCCTCCCGCGACTGGCGGGTCACGGCCGAGTACAGGCCTTCGACCGGGTCGAGTGGTTCGACCGCGAAGTCTGTTCCGAACGCGACGTGCGCTCCGGCATCGAGCAGGCTGCGCCACGCGTAGGCGCCCTCGGTCGCGCGCTCCGGCCCGATCCTCGCCTCTGCCCACCGCATGTCCGTCGTCGCGTGGGTTGGCTGCATCGAGGCGACCACCCCGATGGTGGCGAAGCGGGGAATGTCGGCGGAGTCCACGACCTGCACGTGCTCGATGCGATGGCGGCGCGGGTGATCGTCTCCGGCGCGGGCCGCCTCCTCCAGGATGTCCAGCACGACCCGGATCGCCGAGTCTCCGATCGCATGCACCATCACCTGGAGGCGCGCGGAGTCGGCGGCCAGGATCCAGCGCCTCAGCGAGTCGCGCGGCGTGACCACGATGCCGCGGTTCGCCGGATCGTCGGCGTACGGCTCGAGCAGGGATGCGGTCCGCGACCCGAGCGTGCCGTCGGCGTATATCTTCAGCAGGCCGAGCCTCAGCCACGCTCCCCCGAAGCCCTGTGTGATCCCGGCAAGACGGTACGCCTCCAGAGTATCGGTCGTCAGCTGGCGCCACGCGTAGATGCGGAGCGTGAGCTCGCCCCGCCGCAGCATTTCCTGGTAAATGCCGATCTCCGGTTCCAGCGCTTCCGTCTGCACGCTGGTGACCCCGACGCGCCGTGCCACCTCCATGGCGCGCTCGATGCCCTGACGCCTCTGCCGCCCGGACGGGAGGGGAGCGTGCTGCATGATCACCAGCCGCGCCGGTTCCTCCAGCAGAATGCCGCTCGGTTCGTTCGTGCGCGGATGGCGGAGGAAGCGGCCACCCGGTGGATCCGGGGTGTCGCGGCCGATCCCGGCTGCTGCGAGCGCGGCCCGATTCACCCACGCCGCGTGACCGTCGACGCGGCGCAGCACCACCGGGTTGTCCGGAGCCGCGCGGTCCAGGGGATCGCGGGTCGGCCAGCCGTCTTCTCCGAGCTCCGCCTCCGGCATCCGCGTGTGGTCCCAGCCGCGTCCCAGGATCCACTCGCCGGGAGCCGCCCGCGCGGCCGCTTCGCGGACGCGCTCCTCGACCTCGGTGACCGACGTGGTGCCGAGCAGCGGCACCTGGAGCAGGGTCAGCCCCCCGGGTCCGAGGTGCATGTGCGCGTCGTTCATGCCGGGAGTGGCGAGGCGACCGGCAAGCTCGATCACCCGTGTATGTGGACAGATCCACCCGGAAGCCGCCGCGGCGCTCCCGCTCTCGACGATCCACTCGCCGGCCACCGCGAGTCCCTCCACGGTCCGCAGCGAGGCATCCGCAGTGAAGATCGGGCCCCCCCGGAGCACCAGGTCGGCGCAGCCGGCGGTCGGCCGTCCCGAGCAGCCGAGCACCGTTACCAGGCCCAGCGCGAGGCCGAGCGACGACAGCCTCACGAGGCGGCAGAGTGGCCGTCGAGGACGGGCTCACCGTCCAGCGCCAGCCGCCTCTTTCGCCGCCAGCGGATGGCGTGGGCTTCCCCGTTCCGCACCCGAACGCGGTGATACTCGGCCAGCGGCCGATTGCCGGCGGCGAGCAGCAGGACGCGGATGACGGCCAGGTGGCTTACCACCACCACAGCCGTG
Source organism: uncultured Gemmatimonadota bacterium (assembly GCA_964550085.1). Lineage (GTDB taxonomy): Bacteria > Gemmatimonadota > Gemmatimonadetes > Palauibacterales > Palauibacteraceae > JBFILW01. The sequence goes on along the minus strand of CAZJXR010000035.1, from coordinate 4,229 downwards.
TCGGGATCGGACAGCTCGGCACGCCCGATCTGGTCGATCGCGGCCATCGAACGGGTCGCGAGCGCATCGAGCGTCTCCCGCCCCGCCACCGCCAGCCGATCCGGCAGCTCCCGCCACAGACGAAAATCATCGGGCCAGCGGGCGGCGACCTCTTCCTCTGTGAGGCCCTTCCACCGGCCGAGCTCGATCTCGTGCAGGTCGTGCACGGTGTGAACCGTCGCGCCGAGCTCGTCGGCGAGCAGGGCGGACGTTTCGACCGCCCGTCGGACCGGGCTCGAATAGACGCGAGCGACACCCCGACCACGGAGCCGGGTCGCGAGCCACGCGGCCTGTCGACGTCCCGTCTGGTTGAGCGGATCGTCGCTCCAGCCTGCATAGCGTCGTTCCAGGTTCGAGTCCGTCTCGCCGTGCCGCACCAGGTACAGCAGCAGGCCATCCGTCATTCGCCCTAGCATGCTACAAAACGCTTTCTCGCCTGCTCAGCCCCGGGTATATTCCCGGCACCTCCACATCGGGCGCTAAGAGTCGCTGCGACTGGTCCGCCGGCAGGCCAGCTCAGGGGCAGAGGCGAGGGATGAAACGTTCGACCGGTAGTGGCACGATACCCAGCGATTAACCTAATATGCCGCGGAGGGCCCTGCTCCCGGCGACTCGATAGATTCATCCTCCTCCTGCCGGCGGCGCTGAGCCTGCTGTTGCACGCCACGGCCGCTCCCACACTCGCGCAGGCTCCGCTCGCAGCACCGGACACCCTGGATTCGACTCTTGCCCGTGTCAATCGACTCGCCGGCTGGCCCGGACCTCCGTTTCTGACCGGTTCCGCGGCCGGCATCGAGCCGGCGCCAGGGCTGGAGATCGGACTCACCCGGTCAGGGTGGGTGTGGGACGTGAGCTCTCTGGAGGCGATCGCCTACTTCCCCTCCACCCGTCTGACGCTGGCCTCGGATCCGAGTGAGTGGATCGAAGCCCGCGATCGCGCCACCGTCGCCCGCTTCCGGGCTCGCGCCGACACCCTGTGGCTCGCGACCCTCCCGTTCTCGCCCATCCCCGACGACTACTTCGCGGTGACCCGAGTGGTGACCACGGACTCGGCAGGTGTGGTCCGGGTCGAAGAGGCTCCGGCGCCGGACCTGGACCTGGAGGGCCTGCTGGGAGGGGTCGCCGACCTGCATATCGAAGTCGAGGGCCAAGGACAGCTCCGCGCGCGGTGGGAGAGCATCGAGCCGTGTCTGGTCGGCATTCCGGGACAATCCTGCAACGCCGGGGCTATCCCGAACCTCACGCCGGAGTTCCAGCTCCGCGCACTGATCAACGGGGCGATCTCGGAACGAGTGTTCGTCGATGTGGACTTCGATCAGACGCGGGAGTTCGACGCCACCAACAACATCAACGTCTACTACCGCGGGCTGCCGGACGAGATCATCGAATTCATCGAGGTGGGAGACGTGAGCCTCACCCTGCCGCGCTCGACCTTCATCTCTCAGGGCATCCCGGCCGGCAACTTCGGCGGCCGCGGAACGGCCCAGATGGGCCCGCTCGATTTTCAGATGGTGATCGCGCAGCAGAGCGGCAACATCCGTGACCGGCAGATCACGCTCGAGGTGGGCGGCGGCCAGGAGGGAATCGTCCAGGATCTACAGTTGGCCGTCGACGATGCGGACTACCAGGTGGGCCAATTCTTCTTCCTCGTGCGCCCCGAGCTGATCGCCGGTTTCCCCGCCTTCAACGTCCTCGACCTCACCGGTTTCGAGGTTCCCGACAGCATCCGGCCCAGCTCATCGGTGAAGCTGTACCGACACGAGCTCGCACGCGGCCAGCTGCCCGGGAACGTGGAGTCGGGCGTGATCCAGGCGAACGCCATATCGATTTCCGCCAACGGCCAGGACACGGCAATCTTCCGCGGCGCTTTCCGGCCGCTGGTCGAGGGCACGGACTTCATCGTGCACAAGAGCGGCCTGTGGGTCGTCATTCGCTCGGCCATCCAGCGCGAGGAGGCGCTCGCCGTCACCTACATCGCCGAGAACCAGGACACGATCGGAGACTTCAACGCCGAGGAGATTTTCCGGCAGGTGAGCAACACCGGTCAGGGCCAGCTGCCCAACCTGGTGCTGCTCAAGGACGCCTCCTTTCACCGCCCCGGGAACCCGACCTGGATCCAGGAGATGCACCACATTTACCGGATTTCGGGCGGAGAGGACGTCGAGGAAGGGAGCGTCCGCCTGACCATTTCGCAGGGGCCGATCGAGTCGGGTCCGGTGGTGCGCACCCTCGGCGGGCAGGAGTTCACCTTCCTGGAGATCTTCGGACTCGACATCTCGCCGCAGGACGACCTGCTGGACAACGGCCGCGTGTGGCGTCCCGCCAACTCCGGAGACTTCGCCGGCAACACGGTGATCTCGGGCAGCTACCTCGTGTTCGGAACCCTGGAGCCGTTCAAGAATCCGCCGCCGCTCCCCAATCTCGGCGGGCAGCCGTTTCCGCTCGCTAACAACGACCGGAACTTCAGGATCTACGACGACCCCAACGATCAGATCCGGGCCTCGAGCCAGTTGTATCGACTGAACTTTGACTACCGCTCGCGACAGTCGGGGCAGGTGACGTCGTTCGCCATCGGTGCGTTCGGGATCCGTCCGGGCAGCGAGAAGGTGTTGCTCAACGGACGCGAACTGGTCCGCGATGATGACTACTCGATCGACTACGATATCGGGCGCCTCACGCTGCTGCGCCCCAACGACCTGCTGGGATCGCTCGCCAACCCCCAGCTCTCGGTCAGCTTCGAGGAGAAGGAACTGTTCGACCTCAACCCGCGCACCATCATCGGGCTCACCGGCGGGTACAGACTCGGCGAATGGGGCAAGCTGAACTTCCTCGGCCTGTCACAGACGGAGCGCGCAATCGTCACCCGGCCCCAGGTGGGACTGGAGCCGGCGGGTCTCCAGCTCGGAGGGCTGACGCTCGAGATCCCGAGCGTCCAGCTACCCGGGTTGACCAGCGCCCTCAACGAACTGCCGGGCGTCGAAACGGACGCCCGGTCGACGCTCAACTTCAGCGGCGAGTTCGCCGCCTCATCACCGACCACCAATCGCACCGGTACCACCTACGTCGACGACTTCGAGGGCAACTCCGGCACCCCGGTCAGCGTCCGCGGCCGGGCGTTCCGGTTCGGCTCCGCGCCCACCGATCCCACCGCCGGCGGCAACCCCTTCCTTCCGGTCAGCCTCGACCCGTCGAACCTGCTCGACGTGGTGTGGCAATCGCAGTGGCTGGACGGTCAGGGGCAGGTCACCGGTACGCTGCTGACGCAGCAGATCGACCCGCAGATCCGAGTCCAGGGCGTGAGCACGGAGGAGACCGTGCTGTGGATAACGGTGGACGACCCGCCGGCGACGGGCAACGGCTGGTACTCTCTCACCGTTCCCCTGTCGCAGACCGGTCTCGACCTCAGCAACGTCGAGTTCCTCGAGTTTTACGCCAGCACGATCGACAACACCTCCCCCAACATCGCGCTCACCGTCGACATCGGCGTGGTGTCCGAGGATGGCTTCGTGCTCGATTCCCTCGGGGTGCCGTTCGGTCTCGGAGTGCTCAACCAGGAGGTCGACCCGAGCGTCGGAGTGTGGGGAAACCAGGATGACGTGGGCCTGTGGGAACGCGGATGCACCTCGGACCCGGTCGCCACCTTCCCGCTCGGCGACATCCGCGCGCAGTGTTACCGGAACAACGGGCTCGAGGACAGCGAAGACCTCAACCGAAATCAGTTCCTCGACACCGACGAGCGCTACTTCCGCTATATCGTTCCGCTCAACCAGAACTCGCGCTTCCTCAACCGGGTGACCGGCAGCGAGTTCCGGTTCAAGCTGTATCAGCTTCCGCTGGCGCTGCCGGACGTGATCGAGGGACTCACCGCGCAGGGCCTTCAGAACGTCCGCCACATCCGGTTCACCATCTCGTCCGACACCGAGACGCTGATTCTGCTCAGCCGCATGAACCTCACCGGCGCCCGCTACCTGAAACAGGACGGAACCGGGAGCGTGGCCGGTTTCGTGGGAACGCAGCCGGGCACCGCCTCTCTGGTGAGCGTCGGCCCGATCTCCACTGTCGATGCCCGCTACGTATCGCCGCCCGGCATCTTCGACGAATCGGCCGAGCCGACCGACCAATTCCAGTTGAGCGGTTTGACGATCAACGAGCAGTCGTTGCGCGTCGTGTACAGCGACGCACCTGCGGGA
>CAZJXR010000034.1:23531-25226 GCA_964550085.1 uncultured Gemmatimonadota bacterium | reverse complement strand
GTGTACATCACCGAGAACATGGTGGGGCACAAGCTCGGCGAGTTTGCGCCGACGCGCCTGTTCCGGGGTCACGGCGGCAAGCTGGCCACCGACAAGCGGGCCACCCTGTAGGAGCCTGGACCGATGCAGGCACGTGCGATAGCCCGCAACATCCGAATGTCCGCGCGCAAGGTGCGGCTCGTGATCGACCAGATTCGCGGGGTGGATGTGAACCGGGCGTATGCCGTTCTCCAGTTCTCGAAGAAAGCGGCGGCGGAGCCGGTCGACAAGGTACTGCGGTCTGCGGTCGCGAACGCCGTGTACAAGGCGGACCAGGACGGCGAGTTGCTCGACGTTGACGAGCTGATAGTGAAAGAAGCCTTTGTCGATGAGGGGTTGACCCTGAAGCGATACCGCGCGGCCGCTCTCGGACGGGCGGCCCCGATTCGGAAGCGAATGAGTCACATAACCGTCGTAGTCGGAACCAGGGACAAGGAGTAGGCGTGGGGCAGAAGACGCATCCGTACGGATTTCGCCTCGGGCTTGTGAAGCCCTGGAGGTCGCGCTGGTACGCGCAGGGTTCGCAGTTCAAACGCCTGCTGGCCGAGGACGAGAAGGTGCGTAAGTATCTGCGGGCGCGACTCGGACACGCAGCGGTCTCCGACATCGAGATCGAGCGCAAGCCGTCGAAGATCGTGGTTACCATTCACACCGGCCGCCCGGGCGTGGTGATCGGAAAACGCGGGGCCGAGGTGGACAAGCTGCGCGACGAGCTGGCGCTCCTCACCGACGCGGAGGTTTCGATCAACGTCGAGGAAGTGAAGCGCCCGGAGACCGATGCGCAGCTGGTCGCCGACAGTGTGGCGCATCAGCTGACCCAACGAATCAGTTTCCGGCGTGCGATGAAGCGAGCGGTACAGGCCGCGATGCGAGCCGGTGCCGGCGGTATAAAGATCCAGTGTGGTGGGCGGTTGGGAGGGGCCGAGATCGCCCGTACGGAAGGATACCATGAGGGTCGGGTTCCGCTCCATACCATGCGGGCGGATATCGACTACGCCCAAAAGACGGCGACCACCACCTTCGGGACCATCGGGGTCAAAGTGTGGATTTTCAAGGGCGAAGTGGTCGAGGACCGGCGCGGTCAGACGTATACGGCAGGCGGCAAGTAGGGGACGCGATTCATGCTTCAACCGAAGCGAGTGAAGTACCGGAAGCAACAGAAAGGACGGCTGCGCGGAAACGCCCTGCGTGGGAACGAAATCTCGTTCGGCGACTATGGCCTGCAGGCAGTGGAGCGCGGTTGGATCACGAACCGTCAGATCGAAGCCGCGCGCGTCGCGTTGACTCGTCACATCAAGCGTGGCGGCAAGGTCTGGATACGGATCTTTCCGGACAAGCCGGTCACCCGAAAGCCGGCCGAGACGCGAATGGGCAAGGGTAAGGGAAACCCGGAGGGTTGGGTCGCTCCGGTCAAGCCGGGTCGGATGCTGTTCGAGCTCGAGGGCGTGGACACCGTCGTGGCCCAACGGGCCATGGAACTGGCGGCTGCCAAACTCCCGGTGAAGACGAAGTTCGTTGCACGGGAGGGCTAGGTGGAGGCCGAACGAATCCGCGAGCTGACGGATGAGGAACTGGACGAGGAGCTGCGGCGAGCGCGCGATGAGCTCTTCCGGCTCAAGTTTCGAAGCGCGTACGAGGAGCTGGAGAATCCGAGTC
>CAZJXR010000034.1:0-23521 GCA_964550085.1 uncultured Gemmatimonadota bacterium | reverse complement strand
TCTGCTTCGGACTCTCCGCCGGAACATTGCACGGTTCAAGACCATCCAGAGAGAGAGGGAACTCGCCAACGAGCGCAACGCTCGAGCGTGAGGATGCCACGGATGACCGACGACACCAGCACAGGTCGCCGCAAGCGGCGAACGGGTACCGTAGTCAGCGATCGTATGGACAAAACCGTGGTCGTTTCGGTCGAGCGCCAGCTCGCTCACCCGTTATACGGCAAGCGGGTGACGCGTCGATCGCGCTTCTACGCGCACGACGAAGGCAACGCGTGCCTGGTTGGCGACAAGGTGCTGATCGAGGAGACGCGGCCATTGTCGAAACGCAAGCGGTGGCGAGTGATTCAACTCCTCGAGCGTCCGGAGCGCGAGGACTAGCTCCATGATCCAGCAGGAATCCGAGCTTCGCATTGCCGACAATTCCGGGGCCCGGCGAGCGCGCTGCATTCGGGTGCTCGGCGGGTCGAAGCGGCGGTATGCGGGGCTGGGGGACATGATCGTGGTGACGATCAAGGACGCCATCCCGGGAGGGACGATCAAGAAGGGCGAAGTAGCCAAGGCCGTGGTGGTGCGGACGGCAAAAGAGAGCCGCCGCTCCGACGGCACGTACATCCGCTTCGATGAAAACGCCGCCGTCATCATCAACGATCAGGGCGAGCCGCGGGCGACGCGGATCTTCGGTCCGGTCGCCCGAGAGCTGAGAGAGAAGAACTTCATGAAGATCGTCTCCCTCGCACCGGAAGTGATCTGATCACCGGGAAGGGAGAGCGCGGCGAGACAGGATGGGAAGCACGAAGCTGCACATACGAAAGGGCGACCGAGTCGAGGTCATCGCTGGCAACTACAGGGGTGCCCGCGGACAGGTGCTGCGGGCGATCCCCGACAAGCGGCAAGTCGTGATCGAGGGCGTCAACGTCCGCAAGCGCCACCAGCGCCCATCGCCGCAGAATCCGGAAGGCGGGATCGTGTCGTTCGAGGCCCCGGTCCACATCTCGAACGTGATGCTCGTCTGCCCGCACTGCGACGCGCCCGCCCGAACCGGTCGTCAGCGGGACGCCGACGGGACGGTGGAGCGGCTGTGTAAGCGGTGCGGCACCCCGGTGCCGACGACCTGACGAGAGGACCCGACCTTACACGCACAGCGATGGCGATGTCCGAAGCGAGACTGAAGAAGCACTACGACGAGCAGGTTCGGCCGCGATTGAGAGACACGTTCGGCTTCGAAAACCCGATGGAAATCCCGCGGCTCGAGAAGATCGTGATCAACGCAGGGCTCGGGGATGCGAAGGATGATCCGAAGCTGCTCGAGTCGGCGATCAAGGAGCTGTCGAGAATCTCGGGCCAGCGACCTGTGGTGACGCGAGCCCGTAAGTCGATATCAAATTTTAACTTGCGAGAAGGAATGCCTGTCGGAGTCCAGGTTACTCTGCGCGGGAGACGGATGTATGAGTTCCTGGATCGCTTTATCAGCACGGCCGTGCCGCGGGTTCGGGATTTCCGGGGCTACAACAGCCGTGCGTTCGATGGACGCGGCAACTACACGGTCGGCGTCAAGGAGCAGATGATCTTCCCGGAGATAGACTACGACGAGATCGTCCGCATTCACGGACTGAACATCACGTTCGTGACGACGACGGACAAGGATGACGAGGCGCTCGTGCTGCTTCGGGAGCTGGGAATGCCGTTCCGCGGCGAGACCCCTGTGATTGTCTGATGCCGGAAAGCACGGTGGAGCAGAGCAGAGAGAATGGCGAGAAAAGCACTGATTGAGAAGGCGAATCGGCCACCGAAGTTCAGTTCGCGTACGGTCAACCGCTGTCAGCGGTGCGGCCGGGTGCGCGCCTATATGCGCAAGTTCGGGCTGTGCCGCATCTGCTTCCGCGAGCTGGCGCTCCAGGGAGAGATCCCGGGCGTCAGGAAGGCGAGCTGGTGACGATGGGCATGAACGATACGATCGCGGACATGCTGACCCGGATCCGTAACGCGAGCCGTACCGGCCACCGTCGCGTCGACATCCCCGTTTCGAAGATCAAGATCGAAATCGCGCGGATCTTGAGCGAGCATCACTTCATTCACGGCTTCAAGGTCATCGATGACGACCGACACGGCATCCTGCGCGTATACTTGAAGTACACCGAGGACGACCGACCGGTGATCCGATCGATTCGGCGCGTCTCGAAGCCCGGCCACCGTCGCTACACGTCGGCCGACGCGATTCCGAAGATCCGCTCCGGGCTGGGGATCGCCATTTTGTCCACCTCGAGGGGTGTGATGAGCGACCGCGAAGCTCGGAACCAGCGAGTCGGCGGCGAAATCCTCGCTGCCATCTACTGACCGGTGCTACAACGATGTCGAGAGTAGGCAGACAACCGATCCCCGTCCCCGATTCGGTGGAGATCAGCGTCCAGGGCAGCCGCGTCCGGGTCAAGGGACCCAAGGGCGAGCTGGAGCAGGAATTCCGGACAGACATGCGGATTGAGCTCGCGGACGGAGAGGTCCGCGTCCATCGCCCCACCGACCAGCCGCGGCATCGCTCGCTGCACGGTCTGACGAGAAGCCTCATCGCCAACATGGTGCAGGGGGTCGCCGAGGGGTTCGAGCGAGCGCTCGAGATTCATGGGGTCGGTTATCGGGCCGAGAAGCGAGGGAGGGATCTCCGTTTACAGCTGGGATTCAGCCACCCGGTGACGTTCGAGGCCCCGCCGGGCATCGAGTTCACGCTTGATTCGCCGACCGTGATCCGGGTGCACGGTATCGACAAGCGGCTGGTGGGAGAGGTGGCGGCCAGCCTCCGGCAGATTCGCCCGCCCGAGCCGTACAAGGGCAAGGGAGTACGGTACCTGGACGAGCGGGTCAGGCGGAAGGCTGGGAAGGCGACCGCCGCCGGCGCGATGTAGCAGGGCAGGGAGAGACGCTCTGCATCTCCGGTGCAGGCGTCGCACGGTCGAGGGACACGAGACATGGCACACAACAAGGCAAGGGACCGGCGCGCCAGCCGGGCGCGACGACACGCTCGGGTCCGCCGCAAGGTGCGAGGCTCGGCGCAGCGACCGCGCCTGGTGGTTTGCCGCACGCTCCGCCACATCGAGGGGCAGCTGGTCGACGACGACCGGGGCGTCACCGTCCTGGGCGTCTCGACCCGTGTACCGGGGCTGTCCGGCGGTGGTGAGGGCGGCAAGGTCGCGCGCAGCTACGCGGCCGGGAAGCTGCTGGGCGAGCGCGCCAAGGCAGCGGGGATCGGCACGGTGGTATTCGATCGCGGGGGGTACCGGTATCACGGTCGCGTGAAGGCCTTCGCCGAGGGCGCACGCGAGGGTGGCCTCGAGTTTTAGGCGGACGAACAGCGAGAGGTTGAGCCTTTGAATAGTGCGAAAGGACGCAGGCGCGATGACGGAGACAGCCTGCGCGAGAACGTGATCCACATCAACCGTGTGTCCAAAGTGGTCAAGGGTGGACGGCGATTCTCGTTCACGGCCTTGGTCGCCGTGGGCGACGGGCAGGGTCGCGTCGGAACGGCGCTCGGCAAGGCGAACGAAGTCGCGGAGGCAATCCGTAAGGGTCTCGACCAGGCCCGACGCGCAATGGTCGAGGTACCGGTCGTCAACGGGTCGATTCCGCACGAGATCATCGGAAGGCACGGGGCCGGCAGGGTCCTTCTGAAGCCGGCGGCGCCCGGAACGGGGGTGATCGCCGGGGGTCCCGTGCGGGCAGTGCTGGAATGTGCCGGCGTGCAGGATATTCTCACCAAGAGCCTGGGCTCGAACAACCCGATCAACGTCGTGGCAGCGACGCTGAACGGGCTTCTCGAGCTGGTGACCGCGGAGGTAGCAGCTGCGGAACGGGGCGTCGACACCGAGGTAATCCGGGAGGCCATGCGTGGCTGAGCGGCTGCTGATCCGGCAGGTCCGGAGCGGATGCAATGCGCAGAGATCACACCGGGACACGCTGCGTGCTCTCGGGCTCCGTCACCATCAGGACGAGGTGATCAAGGAGGACAACCCGGCGATTCGGGGCATGATTCGCAAGGTCATTCATCTCCTCGAGGTGGAAGAGATTCGCAACTAGAGTGAGCAAGAAGAGAGTCGGGCTCGAATCGCTCCGCCCTCCGGCGGGTTCGAAATCGAGCCGCAAACGGGTAGGCCGCGGGCATGGGTCGGGTCACGGAAAGACCTCCGGTCGAGGCCATAAGGGACAGAAGTCGCGCACCGGCGGGTCGATTCCGGTCTGGTTCGAGGGCGGACAGATGCCTCTGTATCGGCGCACGCCGAAGCGAGGCTTCAAGCCGGTTTCGCGCGTGACGTATCAGGTCGTGAACGTCCGCGACCTCGAGCGGATCGAGGCCGACACGATCGGCCCCGCGGAGCTGATTGCCGCCGGCGTGGCCGGTTCCTCCTCGCGGCCGATCAAGCTCCTGGGTGTGGGGGAGGTGGAGCGGGCGGTGACGCTGAAGGTGCACGCGTGCAGCAAAGCGGCGCGAGTCAAGGTCGAGGCGGTCGGGGGCCGCGTGGAGTTGATCGCGCGGCATGGCTAGTCCTCACGAGAGCGCCGCCCGCGCTGCAGCGAATATCTTCAAGGTTCCGGAGCTCAAGGAGAAGATCCTCTTCACCTTGATGGTTCTGGCCATCTATCGTCTCGGCTCGTACATCACCACTCCGGGAGTCGATTTCGAGGCTCTTACCGCCCTCGCCGGACAGTTCCAGAATACGTTCTTCGGCATCTACAATCTGTTCGCCGGCGGTGGGCTTCAGCGCGCCACGATCTTCGCGCTCGGAATCATGCCCTATATCTCCGCCAGCATCATGTTCCAGCTGCTGGCAGCGGTCTTCCCTACGATTGAAAAGCTACAGAAGGAGGGGGAAGAGGGACGCCGGAAACTGACCCAGTGGACACGATATACGACCGTCGCTCTGTGCATCATGCAGGCGTACTCGTACGCGATCTTCCTCGAGTCACAGCCGGGCGTGGTTGCCGACCCGGGGTGGGGCTTCCGGTTGATCACCGTCCTGATGCTCACCACCGGCGGCGTGTTCATCATGTGGCTCGGAGAGCAGATCACCGAGCGCGGTGTCGGCAACGGCATGTCGCTGATGATCTTCTTCTCGATCCTGCAGGGTTTCCCCGGCGCCGTTTTCACCACGATCGAGCTCTTTCAGGCGGGGGGAATCAGCCTGTTCAAGCTGATCGCGTTGTGTGTCACGCTGATCGCGATCGTGGCGGCGGTGGTGGCTCTTACCATGGCGGCTCGGCGGATTCCTGTGCAGATCCCACGCAAGGTGGTCGGCCGCGGCAGAATACGCGAAGGACAGAAATCGTTCATTCCGTTGCGACTCAACTCGGCCGGGGTAATGCCGATCATCTTCGCTCAATCGATCATCGTCGTTCCCGGAACCCTGTACGCCTTTACCGGCGGACAGGCCGTGTCGACCGAGGGCGTATCGGGTCTCCTGTACGATCTGAGTCAGATCTTTCAGATTGGATCACCTTGGTATTACATCACTTACAGCGTCCTGATCATCTTCTTCACCTACTTCTATACCTCGATCATCTTCAACCCCGTCGATCTGGCGGAGAACCTGAAGAAGCAGGGCGGGTTCATTCCGGGCGTCAAGCCCGGAGCCCAGACCGCTGAATACATCGACAAAGTTCTGACTCTGATCACCCTGCCCGGATCGATCTACTTGGCCCTGATCGCGATTCTCCCGTTCTGGATTTTCGCCGCCTTTGACATCCGAACCTTCTTCTTCGGCGGCACGTCGTTGCTGATCGTCGTCGGGGTGGCGCTGGACACGGTCCAACAGATGCAGCAGCATTTGCTGCTCCGTCACTACGAAGGGTTCATGAAGAAGGGCAGAGTCAAATATCGGGGTCGCCAGCGCTACATGTGATGCGGATGAAACGGATCCGGCGTCATCCGGCGCCAGGCTCGGCGGCCGCCGCGTGAAGGTGGTGTTGATGGGACCCCCAGGCGCGGGCAAAGGAACGCAGGGCGAGCGGCTCGCACGGCACCTCGGAGCCGTGCGATACTCCACCGGTGACATTCTCCGCGAGGCCCGCCGGGCCGGGACGCGTCTCGGGCGCGAGGCGGAGCGGTACATGGACGCGGGCGAACTGGTACCGGATGAGGTCATCATCGGCGTAGTCAGCGAGGCGCTGGCCGCGCTGGCGCCGGGTAGATCCGTGATCCTGGATGGCTTCCCCCGCACGGTGGCACAGGCCGCAGGTCTGGCCGACATGCTGGAGCAGGACGGAGAGTCACTCGACGCCGTTGTCAACCTCGTTGTTCCCGAATCGGAGTTGGTGAGGCGGCTGTCCGGCCGCCGCGTGTGCGCCGGTTGCGGGGCAGTCGCCGCGAAGGGAGACCAGCGCACAACGTGTCAGGCGTGCGGCGGGGAGCTGGTTCAACGCAGCGATGATGAGCCGGACACGGTTCGTCGACGCCTGCGCGTCTACCAGCAAGAGACAGCGCCGGTGCTCGACTGGTACGACGCATCTCCCGTGCATGTCCTCGAGGTGGATGGCGTCGGCAGCGTGGAGGAGATTCAGGCTCGCATCCGGGAGAGCCTGGCCGCATGATTCACCTGAAGAGTGCAGCGGAGATCGAGCTAATCGCCCGCGCCGGCGCGATCGTGGCGGAGGCTCTCGCTCAGGTAGCCGAAAAGGCGATTCCCGGAACGTCTACCGGGGATCTGGACGCGCTCGCAGAGGACTTCATCACCGCCCACAAGGGCGCGCAGCCGGCATTCAAGGGGTTGTACGGATTCCCAAGCACCCTGTGCACGAGCATCAACGGTGAGGTCGTGCACGGAATACCCTCGGCAGATCGGGTAATCCGGGAGGGAGACATCCTGAGCGTGGATGTGGGGGTCCGTCTCGACGGGTACTTCGCCGATGGGGCGCTCACAATACCGATCGGCGACGTGAGCCCGGAAGCGAGACGGCTGCTGATGGCGACCCGGGCAGCGCTCGCGCGCGGCATCGCAGCGGCTCGGGCCGGCAACCGGATCGGGGACATCGGCGCGACCATCCAGGAAGTCGTCGAGGAGGCCGGGTACTCGATCATCCGGGAGCTCGTCGGCCACGGTGTGGGGGTCTCGGCTCACGAGGAGCCGCAGGTGCCCAACTACGGGAAGCGTGGACACGGCGTGAAGCTGAAGGAAGGGATGGTGCTGGCCATCGAACCGATGGTGAACGTCGGGAGCCGCGAGATCCGGACTCTCGAGGATGAATGGACCGTGGTGACGGCCGATGGTTCGCTGTCGGCGCATTTTGAGCACACGGTGGCGATCACGGCCGACGGTCCCCGGGTGTTGACCGAACAGCCGGTGCCCAGTTCGATCCGAGGGAAGGGCTAGCGATGGCCAAAGAAGAGCCGATCCAGATGACCGGAGAGGTCGCGGAGGCGCTCCCGAACGCGATGTTCCGCGTCCTGCTGGAGAATGGGCACGAGATCACGGCCCACGTTTCCGGCAAGATCCGCATGAACTACATCCGAATCCTGCCGGGGGACAAGGTGGCGGTAGAGATGTCGCCCTACGATTTGACCCGCGGCCGGATCACATATCGTTACAAGTAACGCGCTGTTGAAGTGAATCAAGGTCGTAGTTATCTTTTGCAGCTTGATTCGAAACGCGAAAAACAACGTTGGATGGGCCGATGAAGGTCAGGTCGAGTGTCAAGCGAATGTGCGAACACTGCAAGATCGTGCGCCGAAAGGGCGTCGTGCGCGTCATCTGCACTCGTAACCCCAAACACAAGCAGCGACAGGGATGAGCGGCGCCCACCCAGTGCGAACACGGTAAGCTGAATGGCGAGAATTGCAGGAGTCGATCTGCCGCGCGAGAAGCGCGTCGAGGTGGCGCTGACCTACATCTACGGCATCGGGACCACGACGGCGAAGCGAATCCTGGAGGAGACGGCGGTAAATCCCAACCTCCGGGTTCACCAGCTATCGGACGAAGATGTGAACAAACTGCGCCGGGTGATCGAGAGCCGCCACAAGGTCGAGGGTGCGCTTCGGACCGAGACATCGATGAACATCAAGCGGCTGATGGACATCGGTTCGTATCGCGGCATCCGGCACCGGCGCGGCCTACCGGTTCGCGGTCAACGAACCCATACCAATGCGCGAACTCGCAAGGGACCGCGCAAGACGGTCGCCGGCAAGAAGAAGGCGCCGAAGAAGTAGCGCACTCGAGGACGAACTCCCAGCGTCGGAGGCAGCCACCGGATGGCCAAGCCACGAGGTTCGAGCAGGAAGAAACAGGTCGAGGTCGAAGGAGTCGCTCACATCAAAGCGACCTTCAACAACACGATCGTCACCATCACGAATATGAACGGCGATACCGTCGCCTGGTCGAGCGCTGGGAAGGCGGGCTTCAAGGGCTCCAAGAAGTCGACACCTTTCGCGGCCACCATCGCGGCGGAGAACGCGGGACGCGAGGCGGTCGCCCTGGGCATGAAACGGGTGCACGTCCGCGTGCAGGGGCCCGGGTCCGGACGAGAATCGGCCATCCAGGCGCTCCAGTCGGCCGGGTTGGCGATCCGCTCGATTCGTGACGTAACGCCGATTCCCCACAACGGGTGTCGCCCGCCGAAGAAGCGGCGGGTGTGACCGTCGAGAACGAACCGACTCACATGGCACGATAGTCAACTCATATGGCACGATACACGGGTCCGGTCTGCCGGCTCTGCCGGCGCGAGGGAGAGAAACTCTTTCTGAAAGGCAAGCGCTGCCTGACCGACAAGTGCGCGATCGAACGCCGCGCCTACCCACCCGGCGAGCACGGGGTCGGGCGGCGTCGACGGCGCCAGTCGGAATACGCGGTCCAGTTGCGCGAGAAGCAGAAGGTCCGGCGCATATACGGGGTCGGCGAGCAGCAGTTTCGCGTGCTGTTTCAGCAGGCCGCGCGCCTTCGCGGAATCACGGGAGAGAACCTGCTCGTCGCCCTCGAGCGCCGGCTTGATAATCTCGTGTTTCGACTCGGGTTCGCCCCATCACGCAAGGCCGCCCGGCAGCTCGTTCGGCATCGTCACCTCCGCGTCGATGGATTGATCGTGGACGTGCCGAGCTTCAAGGTTTCGCCGGGCAGTGAGATCTCGCTGTCCGACAAGGCGCGCGAGATGCCGATGGTCAAGGAGGCGATCGAGGACCGCAAAGGCAAGGATCAACTCTCCTGGCTGGGCGTGGACTACGACAGCTGCACGGGTCGGATGCTCGAGCTCCCCGCCCGGGCGGACATCCCGCTCGCAGTGCAGGAACAGCTCATCGTCGAGCTCTACAGCAAATAGCACCTAACCGAGGCGTGATCGATATGGCAGTCGCGTTGGATCTCACAGGATTGGTTCTCCCCGAGGGAGTCGTTCAAAACGTCGACGAACAGAACCCCAGGCGCTCCGAGTTCGTTTTGCAGCCGCTGGAGCGCGGATTCGGGCACACGATCGGGAACTCCATTCGACGGATTCTGCTTTCGTCCCTCCCCGGTGCCGCGATCTGGGCGTTTCGCGCCGACGGAGTGCAGCACGAGCATCAGACGCTGGACGGCGTAGCGGAGGACATCCACCAGATCATCCAGAATCTGAAGCACCTCGTGTTCGAGATGGATCCGGGGGTCGACGAAGCAAAGCTCGAGCTCGGCGTGCACAAGGCTGGACCGGTGACCGCGGCGGATATCGACCAATACCCCGGGGTCGCCATAGTCAACTCCGATCGTCTGCTGTTCACCTTGCAGGAAGACCTGCCCGAGAACCGACCGCTGCGCCTTCAGTTGTGGGCGAACCGGGGACGCGGCTTCGTCATGGCTGAGCATCATCCAAAGCCAGCCGACGCGCCCGTCGATCTGATCCGAATCGACTCGATCTACAACCCGGTCGTGCGTGCGAACTTCTCCGTCCAGGAGACGCGGGTCGGCCAGCGGACGGACTTCGATCGATTGACGATCGACATCGAGACGGATGGATCCCTCACTCCCGCTGACGCGATCGCTTGTGCGGCCCAGATCGGGCAGGTTCATCTGCGCTACCTGGCCCGCTTCGGCGACGTGAGCCCGATCGGCATGGAGGATGGCAATGGTGCCGAGGAGCCCGGTCTCCGCAGAGCGGGAGACGATCTGATCGAGCTGCTCGAGAAGCCGCTCGAGGCGTTCGACGAGATTTCGGTTCGCTCCCGAAACACCCTCGACAAGGCCGGCATCCGAACCCTCGGTGACATCGCGACTCGAACCCGCGACGAGATTCTGAACGTCGCCAACTTCGGGGAGAAATCGCTGGAGGAAGTCGCCGAGGTGCTGGCGCTGAATCGACTCCGTTTCGGCATGGAACTCGAGCACGACGAGCAGGGCAACGTGTACGTGCGCGAGGATGGTGCCGGTGGCAACGGCGCCGGTGCGGATGGTGCAGGTGGCGATGAGGCATAGGAAGAAGGGACGACAGCTCAGTCGCACCCGGAGTCACAAGGCGGCCATGCTACGAAACATGGCCACGAGTCTGCTTCGTCGGGAGCGCATACGGACTACGGTGGCCAAGGCGAAAGAGCTGCGGCCCGTGGTGGAGAGGCTGATCACGGTCGCACGGACGGACGACGTCCACAGCCGCCGTTTGGCGCGGAGATACATCGCGGACCGGGAGGTGCTGCAGAAGCTGTTTGATCAGCTGGGGCCGCGTTTCCGGGACCGGAGCGGTGGGTATACGCGTATCCTGAAGCTCGGTGCGCGCCGCGGTGACGGGGCCGAGATCGCCGTCATCGAGCTCGTCGAATCGGATCGATAGTCCGCTGCGTTCGGCAGCTCGCCACGAAAGGGATCGAGCGATGCGAAGACTGGGGTCGAGCGGAAACGCTCCGCTGCTTGCGGTCGTCACGATTGTCGCGCTTCTCGCCTTCTTCGCCTGGCTGTACCTGCAAGCAAGAAACGCACCCGAGGAGGTTCCCATCGTGGAGGTCGAGGAGGAGGCTTCGGAGGCCCTCGCGCTGTCTGACCTCGGTGGCGATCCAGCCGCGCTCGTCGGTAACTTCGCCGATATCCAGGAGGCGGCGGTCAGGCGGAACCTGGGCCGAGGAGCGTTCCTGCTCGGTGTGGGTGAAACGGCCACCTATCCGGTGTTGCTATCTCCCGACCTCATTCAGCAAAGCATGCTCCCGGACAGCGGTGACCTCGTCGCCGTCAAGGGACGCATCTACACCCTGAACGATTCGATTCGGTCGGCGTGGCTCGAACAGGGAGCGGTGGAAACCCTGGCCGGCATCTCCGCAGCGGTGAGCTTTCTGCTGGCCGATTCGCTGCATATCAACTGAGAAACGATCGAGAGACCAGTGGCGAGGGTGTGTCATATCTGTGGAAAGCGACCCGCGATGGGGAACAGGGTCAGCAAAGCGCACAATAAGACCGCGCGTCGCTTCATGCCCAATCTGCAGACCGTCCGGATCATGGAAGGCGGATCGCCGGTGCGGGTGCGTGTTTGCACCCGGTGCCTCAAGGCCGGGAAAGTACGTAAGGCGCCGTAGGCCTTACCGCTATCCAACCATCTGGCCCGGTCCGGTAGCGACGTCCGTTTACTCGGACCTGCTAGGCTCCGCGCGCGTGCGGAGCCTTTTCTGTTGTCGACGCGCGGGGGTCGCGACGACCCGAGATCCGCTGCACACGCCGCAGGCGGGACCGGCGCTCTCGTAACGCGGCCCATCGGTACTCTCAGGTAACCAGCTGAATGAGCGTGGACACGAAGCGAGTGCTGGTAACGGGAGCGGACGGCTTCGTCGGTCAGCATCTGGTCGCGCACCTGCTGGAAGCGGGGTACACGGTGTCGGCATCGACCTTGGAGCTGCCACCAAACCGCACGGTGCTGGGGCCGGCCCAGATGGCGACCGTCGATTGGAAGGCCGCCGACGTCCGGGATCACGACGCGCTTTTCCGGCTCATTTCGGTGCTGAGACCCACCGCGATCTTCCACATGGCAGGGTTCTCCTCCGGTGCGTTGGCGCGAGAGCAGGCCGAATTGGCGATGCGGGTCAATGCGGGCGGAACCGTCAACCTGTGTGAGGCCGTGCTGGAGCTTCGGAGCGCGGAACCGGCGTATGATCCGCGAATTCTCGTGATGGGCTCAGGGGAGGCGTACGGCGATGCCGCCCTCGAAGGGCGGCCTCTGCGCGAGGATATGCCGTTGCGTCCGGTGTCGGCGTACGGCGTTTCTAAGGCCTGCCAGGAGCTCGTTGCCCATACGTATCGACGTGCCTGGGGCATCAAGACAACGGTGGCCCGCACCTTTAACCTGATCGGTCCGGGCCAGCGCCCGCCGTTTGTGGTGCCCGATTTTTGCCAGCAGGTAGCCGGAATCGCTGCGGGGCGCGGTGATCCCGTTCTTCATGTCGGCAATCTCGATGTGGAGCGCGACTTCACCGACGTGCGGGATGGGGTGGTGGCGTTCCGGTTGATCATGGAGCTGGATAGTCCGGAGGCGGTTTACAACGTCGCGTCCGGATCGGCGGTCTCGATCCGACGGATCGTCGACTGGATCGTCTCGGAGGCGGGTATCGAGGTCGAGATTCGTGTCGATCCTGACCGGGTTCGAGCGGAAGAAGTGCCGCGAATCGCGGGCGACTCCAGCCTACTGCAAGACCACACGGGATGGGAACCGGCGCGGGCGATCGAGGAGACGGTGCGGGAAGTGTACCGCTCGGGGAGCGCATAACGCAGGCCGAACGTTGACCGGGCAGACCTGCAATTCGATACCCTTATGAACATTGGCGTCGTTGGAACCGGATACGTGGGGTTGGTCGTCGGTGCTTGTCTCGCCGAGACCGGAAATCGGGTGATCTGCGCCGATATCGACGAGGAGAAGATCGATCGCCTCCGACGCGGGCAGATTCCGATCTACGAGCCAGGGTTGGACCGGCTGCTCGCTCGCAACCTGCGCGAGGATCGTCTGTCGTTCACGACCGATGTGGGTCACGCCGTACGCGAAAGCCGGGTCGTGTTCGTTGCTGTCGGCACGCCGCCGGACGAGGACGGTTCAGCCGACCTTCAACACGTGCTGGCGGTCGCCAGGACGATCGGCGATAACCTGAACGACCAGAAGTTGATCATCACGAAGAGCACCGTCCCGGTCGGGACCGCGTCGCGGGTGAGGTCGGAAATCGAGAGCCGGACCGAAGTGCCGTTCCACGTTTGTTCGAATCCGGAGTTTCTCAAAGAGGGAGCGGCGGTCGACGATTTCATGAAACCCGATCGCGTGGTTTGTGGAATAGAAAGCGACGCCGCGCGGCCGCTTCTCGAGGAACTGTACGAGCCGTTCGTGCGCACCGGCAACCCACTCATATTCATGGACATTCCCTCCGCGGAGCTTACGAAGTACGCGGCGAACGCGATGCTGGCCACCCGGATCAGCTTCATGAACCAGATCGCCCTGTTGTGTGAGCGTACCGGGGCCGACATCAACATGGTGCGAAAGGGTGTCGGGTCGGATCCCCGGATCGGCCCGGCGTTCCTGTTCGCCGGAGTCGGATACGGCGGCAGTTGCTTTCCGAAGGATGTTCAGGCGCTGATCAGGACCGGAGCGGAACTGGGTGAGCAGCTCACGATCCTGGAATCTGTGCACGCGGCCAACGAGCGTCAGAAGGGACTGCTGGTGGAGAAGGTGCTCGCGCACTTCGGACCGGACCTGACCGGAATCAGGCTGGCCGTGTGGGGGCTGGCGTTCAAGCCGGAGACCGACGACATGCGCGAGGCAGCGTCCATCACGGTTGTCGACGGCCTGCTGCAAGCCGGAGCCGGGGTCGTGGTCCATGACCCGGTGGCCATGGATGTGGCGCGTCGGTGGCATTTTGGTGATCGGGTCGACTACGCGGCCGACGAGTACGAGGCCTGCAAGGGCGCGCATGCGCTTCTCATCGTGACGGAGTGGCTTCAGTACCGCCGGCCCAATTGGTCCGCGGTCAGCCGACAACTCGAGCGTCCGGTGGTGTTCGATGGGAGGAATCTGTTCGAACCGAAGCGAATGCGTGCCCAAGGCTTCGACTACTTTCCGATCGGAAGGCAGCCGGTCAGTTGAGAGTCCTCATCACCGGCGCGGCCGGCTTCCTCGGATCACACCTGGTCGATCGGTTCCTGCGGGACGGACACGAAGTGGTCGGGATGGACAACCTGATCACGGGCACGCGAGCCAACCTGCTCCACCTCGGCGACCACCCGGGATTCGAGTACGTGCAGCACGATGTGACCCGGTTCATCACCATCGATGGTCGACTGGATGGGGTGCTCCATTTCGCGTCCCCGGCCAGCCCGGTCGACTATCTCGAGCTTCCAATCCAGACGCTGAAGGTCGGCAGCCTGGGAACACACAACGTGCTCGGGCTGGCGAAGGCGACGCGAGCGCGATTCCTGCTCGCTTCGACGTCGGAGGTGTACGGCGATCCGCTGATCCATCCGCAACCCGAGAGTTACTGGGGCAACGTCAATCCCATCGGCCCGCGCGGCGTGTACGATGAGGCGAAGCGCTTCGCGGAGGCCATGACGATGGCCTATCACCGTTATCACGGGGTCGACACGCGCATTGCCCGGATTTTCAATACCTACGGTCCTCGAATGCGACCGAACGACGGTCGCGTGGTCTCCAACTTCATCGTTCAGGCTTTGCTCGGGGAGCCGCTCACCGTGTACGGCGATGGACGGCAGTCCAGGAGTTTCTGTTACGTTTCCGACCTGATCGAGGGTATCTACCGGCTGTTTCACAGCCAGGAGGTCGAGCCGGTCAACATCGGCAACCCTGACGAGTTCACGATCGAGGAACTGTCGCGCCTTGTCCTCGAAGCGACAGGATCCCGCTCACCCGTCGACCACCTCCCATTGCCGATCGACGACCCCCGTGTGCGGCAGCCCGACATCCGGCGAGCGACCGAGGTATTGGGGTGGCGGCCCGCGGTGTCCCTGTCCCAAGGGCTCGCTCGGACCATCGAATACTTCGAGAGCCTGAGAAGCAGCGAAGGGCTGGCCAATCCGCCCGTGGTCTCCAATCCGGCCCGCTGACCGATGTCAGAGGCCCGGCCGATGTTGTCGGTGGTGATGCCGATCTTCAACGAGGAGGCCACGGTCGCCCGGATCGTGGAGCGCGTGAAGCGCGTCCCTCTCGAGCTCGAGCTTATCGCGATCGACGACGGCTCCACCGACCGTTCCCCCGAGATCCTGGCCGACCTCGAGCGGCGAGGTCTCATCGATCGGTTGATCGTTCACCGGAAGAACATGGGTAAGGGGGCCGCCCTGTCGAGCGGCTTCCGCCACGCGAGCGGTACAGCGGTGATCGTCCAGGACGCGGATCTGGAGTACGACCCCCGCGAGTACGAACTGCTCCTGGAGCCGATCCTCGAGGACAAGGCGGACGTCGTGTTCGGGTCGCGCTTCATGGGCGGTCGCCCGCATCGGGTGCTCTATTTCTGGCACTATGTCGGGAACAGGTTCCTCACTCTGGCGTCAAACATGGTAACGAATCTCAACCTGTCCGATATGGAAACATGTTACAAGTGCTTCCGTCGTGAAGTTCTGGAAGGGATCGAGCTCGAGGAACGTGCGTTCGGTGTGGAGCCCGAGCTGACGGCCAAAGTCGCGCTGGCACAATGGAGGGTGTACGAGGTCGGTATCTCGTACAGCGGTCGGACGTACGCGGAAGGAAAGAAGATCGACTGGAGGGACGGGGTGCGGGCCCTGATCTGCATTTTCAAGTACGGACTGTTGCGCCGCGCGGCGGGGAAGCGCGCGATTCAAAGCTCGCGTCGGGCGGCGATCGAGCGAGCCGTCGCGTCGTCGCGCGGTGGGCGCTGACGCACCCTTGCGACGGCTGTCGCCCTACGGGACGATCCTGTTGGCGCTGTTGATCGGAGGCTGCTCCGACGCGGCGAGCGAGGCGGTCGAGCGCGGGGACACGCTGCTCGGTGAAGGGAAGCCGGAGGCGGCGATCGCCGAATACAAGCTGGCTTTGCGGCGCCGCCCGGATGATGCCGCCGTCATCATGCGGCTCGGCCACGCGTACGCGGTCAGCGGCGAGATCGACGGTGCCCTGCAGCACTACGTTCCGTTGCTGGAGCTCGACAGCGCCTATCGGTACCAGATCGCCGCCGATCTGGTTGACGCGGCCCGCGCGGCCCGGGATCGGGGGTCGCGGGCCAACATGGTCCGCGCCCTCACGCCCCTGCTCGAACAGGGCGCTGGCTGGGTCCCGCCCGACCTGCGGTTGGATCAGGCGCGCTATCACTGGGAACAGGGCGACTATGACCGCGCCCTGCCGCTCTACCTCTCGGTCCTGGGGGAACCAGCGGAGAGTCCGCTGCCGACCACCGTATGGTTCGAGACGGCACGCGCCTTCGAGGAAATCGGGGGCTGTAGAGAGGCCCTCACGTACTTTTCGGGCTACCTTGAGCGCACCACGGGCGCCGAAGCGGACCTGGCCAGCGCGCAATGGCACTACGGACGGTGCCTGTACGATGTGGCCGAAGCCGACTGGGAGGCGGCAAGAGGCGCCGATGCGATCAACAGCCTGGATCGACTCATCGAGCTCGGGGTACCTCGAACCCTGCTCGATCGGGCGCACTTTCTTAAGGGCGAGGTGTTGCTGGCCACCGGGATGGAGGATGAAGCGCTGGCGGAATTCATGGAGGTGTTACGCTTGAATCCGGCGCGCAGCGGGCCGCTGGTGGTTCTGGCCGAGGAACGGGTCCGCGAGCTCCGCTACCGATAAAGCTCAGAGTGAAGGTCAAGCCATCCGACAGCGCGGTACCGCGGATCACGCTGCTGGCAGGGATCACGACGATCCTGGGCAGTTGCGGCAGTCTGTCCTTGCCTCCCCCGAGCGCGTCGAATTCCGAGCGCTTCGAATGGTCGCAGCAGAAGTTCGACCGCGGCGACTATCACGCTGCCATCCGCGGGTACGAGGACTTCCTGCTCCGCGATCCGCTCAATCCGCTCGCCGACAGTGCGAAGCTGATGCTCGGTGAGTCGTATCTGGAGACCGACCAGACGCTCCTCGCCGCGAACGAGTTCCAGCAGCTGGCCACCACTCGTCCCAACAGTCCGCTGGCGGATGATGCCCAGTTCGGGGCCTGCCGGGCCGAGTGGGCTATGTCCCCGAAGCTCCTGAGAGACCAGGAGAGCACGGTGCGGGCGATGGAGGTTTGCCGCGAGCTGATCGAGTACTTCCCACGTAGCCCGTGGGTACCAGCCGCAGACTCCATCCTCTACGAAGCGCGCGCCAAGATGGCGGAGAACGAGTACGAGATCGGCCACTGGTATTTCAAGCGGGGCTTCTACGAGTCGGCGAACATATACCTTCAGGAGGTCCTTGTCCGGTATCCGGGCGCGCCGATCGAGCCCGCCGTGCTGGGTACGCTCTACGAGAGCCTGAGGAAAGTCGGATTCGACGCGGAGGCGGAGGACGCGCTGGCCCGACTGCTGCGGGAGTACCCGGATTCGCCGCAAGCCGACGAGTTACGACAGGACGAAGGGCGAGCATCCTCGTGACCGAACGTCGATTGGGGATGCTGGGGGGAACGTTCGATCCGCCACACATAGGACATCTGATCGTCGCTCAGGATGTCGTAGAGGGACTCGAACTGGACCGCCTGATCGTCGTTCCGGCCGGTGATCCGCCACACAAGGCGGCCCTGTTTCCGCCCGACGTCCGACTGCGGTTGACCCGGATTGCGTTCGAGGGTATCGATCGGACCGAGGTCAGCGATGTGGAGATCCGTCGCCGCGGTTCCTCCTACACCGTAGATACTCTGGCCTGGATCCGCCAGCGATTCGCGCCGCAGCAGCTGTTCTGCATCGTCGGCGCAGATCAGTTTCGAGTCATCGACAGCTGGCACGAATACCGCAGACTGAGCGATTTGGCTCAACTGGTGGTGATGCGGAGGGGTGGTGAAGAAGTTCCCCCCGGCCCGGTCGGCATTTCGGCGCGCACGGTCGAGGTCACGCGGGTCGACCTCTCGAGCAGTTTGATTCGGGATCGACTCCGGGAGGGCCGCTCGATTCGATACCTGGTGCCGGCATCGATTCATGCGGCGGTGATGGAGGCGTGGCAGACGCTGTGTCGGGCATCGGGTGGCGCACCGCAAGACGCGAGCAAAGCCGCTCGCCCCGCAGAGGTCGAGGCTCGCTGAGCGGGTTGGGCGCTCTCGGACGTCAAAGGTACTCATGTTGAAGAGCATATTCAGTCGGATCGTAGGCACTCGCTTCGAGCGGGAGATGAGGAAGCTCCAGCCTCTGGTGGACTCGATTCTGGAGCACGAGAAACGTCTGGCCACCTACAGCGAAGAGGGGTTGCAGGCGCAGACCAGCCGCTTCCGCGGCATCATCGCGGAGCGAACAGGGGAGTTGGAGGAACAGATCCGGGACCTGCGCGACCGGCGCAGACACGCGGAGGAACCCTCCGTACGCGAGGATCTGACCGCACAGATGGTGGAAGCCGAGACGGAGCTCCACCGCCGCACTCAGGAGGTACTGAGCGAGATCCTCCCGGAGGCGTTCGCAACCGTACGCGAGGCATGCCGACGGCTGCTCGGTGCCGAGATCGAGGTCACGGGCAACCGCATGACCTGGGACATGGTCCCGTACGACGTGCAGCTTATCGGTGGCATCGTTCTCCACCAGGGAAAGATCGCCGAGATGGCCACCGGAGAAGGGAACACCCTGGTGGCGACGCTGCCGCTCTACCTCAACGCGCTCCCGGGGAAGAGCGCGCACCTGATCACGGTCAACAGCTACCTGGCCCGTCGCGATTCGCAGTGGATGGGGACCGTATTCAAGTACCTCGGCCTGTCGGTGGGCTGCATCGATGATACCCAGCCGGGGACGGAGGAGCGGCGCGCGGCGTATGCTGCGGACATCACCTACGGCACCAACAACGAGTTCGGGTTCGACTACCTGCGCGACAACATGGTGGTCCGGCTGGTGGATCGCGTTCAGCGCTCGCACAAGTTCGCCATCATCGATGAGGTCGACTCGGTTCTCATCGATGAGGCGCGTACTCCGCTCATCATCAGCGGGCCGGTCGGCACCGACGACGACCAGGTGTACAAGCGCTACAACGCACAGGTCGCAAACCTGGTTCGGAAACAACGGCGCAGCGTGAGTGAGCTGCTGAGCGAAGCAGAGACGCACCTGAAAGAGGCCGACATCGGCGACAGCGCGGAGACCGATTTTGAAGCCGGTCGACGGCTTCTTGCCGTACAGCGCGGGGATCCGAAGAACAGGCGACTGCTCAAGCTCCTCAACGAGACCGGCGTGAAACAGCTCGTGCAGCGGACAGAAGCCGATCTGATGCGCGAGAAACGTCTGTACGAGATCGATGAGCTGCTCCTGTTCTCCACCGACGAAAAAGGCCACACCATCCAGATCAGCGACCAAGGGCTGGATTTGCTGAGTCCTGGAGATGCGGACGCATTCGTGGTGCCGGACATCTCCGAGGCGGTGAAGAAAGTCGAGGACAACGAAGAGCTTACGCCGGACGCGAAGCGTGATCGGATCGCCGAGCTGGAGCGTGAGTATGCTGAGAAATCCGAGAAGATCCACGTAATTCACCAGCTCGTGAAGGCGCATGCCCTGTACGAGAAAGATGTCGAGTACGTGGTGGAAGGCGGTGAAGTGATCATCGTCGACCAGTTCACCGGCCGCAAGATGCCGGGCCGGCGATGGAGCGATGGACTGCATCAGGCGGTGGAAGCGAAGGAGGGGGCAAAAGTCCGGGGCGAGACGCAGACGCTGGCCACCATCACCATCCAGAACTACTTCCGGATGTACGACAAGCTGGCCGGCATGACCGGGACGGCGGAGACGGAGGAGGCCGAGTTCCACGAGATCTACGGTCTCGAGGTGATCGTGATCCCGACCAACCGGCCGGTGCGGAGGATGGATCAGGACGACGTGATCTTCCGGACGAAACGGGAGAACTACCGCGCGATCCTCGATGAGATCGAGCGACTCCACACACGCGGTCTTCCGATCCTGGTTGGAACGACGAGCGTGGACACGTCGGAGAAGATCTCGCGCATGCTACAGCGCCGCGGGCTGACACACGAAGTGCTCAACGCCAAGCAGCACGAGCGGGAAGCCCTGATCGTGGCCAAAGCCGGTCAGCCGGGCTCGATCACCATCGCCACCAACATGGCCGGTCGGGGCACGGACATAAAGCTGGGCGCCGGTGTGGTGAAGTGCGGCGTGTGCGCCCTTCAATCGAGCGATCCGGCCTTCGGACAGGTCGACGAGGAGCCGGACCTCACCCAAGGGCAGGTGAACGAGCTGGGCTGTTACGATGACCCGCCCTGCGGTCTCCAGATCATCGGGACGGAGCGGCACGAGTCTCGGCGAATCGACCGGCAGCTCCGCGGTCGGTCGGGACGGCAGGGAGACCCGGGCTCGAGCCGGTTCTTCATTTCGCTCGAAGACGACCTCATGCGTCTGTTCGGTCCCGAGCGCATCGCGAAGTGGCTCGACCGGGCCGGCATGAAGGAAGGCGACTTTATCGCCGATCCGTGGATGACGAAGGCAGTGGAACGCGCTCAGAAACGGGTCGAGTTGCAGAACTTCGAGGCGCGAAAGCGGTTGCTGGAATACGACGACGTGATGAACCAGCAGCGCGAGGTCATCTACGATCTTCGGCTGTTCGCGCTCGAAGGTGGGGAGGATCTGAAGGGCGAGGTGTGGGAGATGATCGAGCGGGCGCTGCGCGCGGAAGTGGAAGAATACGCACCCGCCGGCAGTCACGCGGAAGAGTGGGATCTTCCTGCGCTCCGTCAGCATCTGGTAATCAACTACTTCCTGATCGCCGGGTTTCTGCCCGATTCGGCCGAGGCGGCGGTCGAGGTGCCATGGGTCGACACCGATGAGGCCACCGACGCCGTGCTCCAGTTCGCGCGCGAGTCATACCACGAGAAGCTGGAGAGCTTCGGAGAGCCCTGGGAGGAGATCCTCAGCTTCATCACGCTCAAGATCATCGACGAGAAGTGGAAGGATCAGCTGTACGAGCTCGATCGGCTGCGGGACACGGTGCGCTACCGGGCGTACGGGCAGAAGGATCCATTGATCGAGTACAAGACCGAAGCCTATCAGCTGTTCGTCGGATTGATCGCTGACATCTACAAGAGCGTCGCAAATCTGGTGTTCAAAGCCCGGATCGAGCCCCATCCCGCCCTCCGAGCACCGCGGATCACATCGCTCAGCGGTCCGACAGACGGTGGTCCGACGGGCGTGGCCGGCCCGCAACCCGCGGTGGCGGCCGCGGCGCGGCCGGCGACCCGTTTCGGAGGCACGGGGGTGGCGACGGCCGCTCTGGCCGACGACGGAAATGGAGCACCGGTTCCTCGGGTCATCCGACCGGAAACTCCGCTCACCGCGGACAGCGAGCCCGGCCGCAACGACCCATGCCCGTGTGGAAGCGGCAAGAAGTACAAGAAGTGCCACGGCCGGCTGGCGTGACCGGGTCGTCCGGCGCCAGACGGAGTGCCGCCCGAATAAGAGCCGCCCGGCCCACCGATTCGCGGGGCCGGACACCGAGTCCGGGCCAGACTGACTCGCGGCCAAGCATGGAGCGGCGCGCGAGAAACCGAGTCGCGCGTTGAGCGGCGCTTGACGCCCCTCACCAGAATGAGCCTCACCCGGCCAGGGTGAGGTTTTCCCGCCGCCACGCGATCCCTGGCGACCTGCTAACTGCGTGCCCGTGCTGAGAACCCTTGACCGCCAGACGACAGCTCACGATCCGTGAATGGCCCGCCATCGAACGGCCCCGAGAGCGGCTGGCCGCGCTCCCTCTCCGGGCCCTCGCCAGCCGCGAGCTTCTCGCCATCCTTGTCGGGTCCGGAACGCCCGGTCGCTCTGCCATCGACCTGGCAGTGGACCTTCTCGAACGGTTTGGCGGCTCGCTTCGCAGGATCGGGGCCGCCGAGGTCAGCGAGCTCACCTCGGTGCGAGGCATCGGTCTTGCCCGTGCGGCGACGGTGACGGCGGCCTTCGAGCTCGGCCGCCGCATGGAAAGCGAGCCGGCGCGAGTGCAGCCGAGAATCCGCGGTCCTCGAGACGTGTTCGCCCGCCTCGCTCCGTCGCTGCGGGACCGACGGCAGGAGGAGTTCTGGGCGTTGTACCTGGACACGCAGAACCGCGTCATCGCGGAACGGTGCATCACGGTGGGTTTGCTCAATTCATCGCTCGTTCATCCGCGCGAGGTGTTCGCTCCCGCCATCGCGCGGGCGGCAGCCAGTCTCATTCTCGTCCATAACCACCCCAGCGGTGACCCGGAGCCGTCGCCCGAGGACATCGCGGTAACCGCGCATCTGGCGGAAAGCGGCCGCCTGCTGGGGATCCCCGTTCGTGATCACATCGTGCTGGGTGCTCGGAGCTACGTCAGCTTGATGGAGCGCCGCCTGCTGGAGCCTGCGGCCGCGCCCGAGGCCGGCTGATTCGAGGCGGCCCACCCGGGGCCGAGGGGTTCCCGATCCGGCTCGTTCGAGGCGGGGACCGAGCGCACGCCTGGCCTCTTTGCCATATGCCTCCCTGGCGGCGTATCTTTTGCACGCCGTCCCCCTCACGGGACACCCCCCATCGCCGCGTCGCGCGACCGGCCGTTCCGCACGGCCGGGCCGAACTCAGCGTGGTGGTTCGCTGTACAACAGATGCGAGCCGATGGGAACGAGAGCATCTATCTCACCGCGTGATCGAACGATGTCGATTCCCGACACGAAACAGCAGGCCGATGCCCCACCGCCCGTGGACGGCGCGCTGGCACTGCTGCCGGCCGATTTCATGGCGGCCATCCGGGGCAGCGAGTCGAAGCTCGATCTCGATCTGCTGGTGCTGGCCTTCCAGTACGGCAAGGAAAAGCACGCCGGGCAGAAGCGCAGCTCGGGAGAGGATTACATCACCCACTGCGTGGAGGTCGCCAAGATACTCGGTGAGATCCATCTCGACACCGTCTCGATCGCGGCATCCCTCCTTCACGACGTGGTCGAGGACACGGGCACTCCGGTAGACGAGATCCGACAGGAGTTCGGGACCGAGATCGCAACCATCGTCGACGGACTGACCAAGATCTCGCGCGTCGAGTTCGGGTCGCTTGCCGAACAGCAGGTCGAAACCTATCGAAAGCTGCTCCTCTCCATGGCCCGTGATGCGCGCGTGATCATCGTCAAGCTAGCGGACCGGCTGCACAACATGCGCACGCTCGAGCACCTGCCGGCCGAGAAACGCCGCCAGATCGGCCTCGAGACCCGCGAGATCTACGCGCCACTCGCGCACCGGCTGGGCATGGCGCGCGTTCGTTGGGAGCTCGAGGACCTTGCGTTCAAGTTTCTCGAGCCGGAAGAGTACCGGGAGCTGGTGCAGAAAGTCGCCGAAAAACGGAGCGAGCGGGAAGAGCTCATTCGCCAGATGGAGACCCCTCTCCGTGAGGAGCTGCGCGCCGCCGGCATCTCCTGCGAGGTGTTTGGACCTCGCCCACACCTACGAGTCGGTGGCGGTCGAGCCGCGGCCACGGGTGGCCCCCCGGGGAAGCCGTCGGC
>CAZJXR010000033.1:0-26035 GCA_964550085.1 uncultured Gemmatimonadota bacterium | reverse complement strand
GGCGACGAGAACCGCCAGATGCTGCAGCGCATCTACGGGACGGCCTTTTACCATGCCGACGCGCTCGCTGAACAGCTGGAGCGACTCGAAGAGGCTCGCCGCCGGGATCACCGGAAGATCGGTCAGGAACTGGACCTGTTCAGCATCCAGGAAGAGGTGGGGCCCGGACTCGTGCATTGGCACCCCAAAGGCGCGCGCATCCAGCTCCTGCTCCGGCGCTGGATCGAGGACGAGCTGGACCGCCGCGGCTACGAGTTCGTATACACTCCGCACATCACGGGCGAAGGACTGTTCGCCCGCTCGGGTCACCTGCAAGCCTACTCCGAGCTGATGTACCCGCGCATGGAGGTGGAGGGCGAGCGCCAGCCGTATCGGGTCAAACCGATGAATTGCCCCATGCACGCCCTCATCTACGCCTCGGATCAGCGGAGCTACCGCGACCTGCCGATGCGACTGGCCGAGATCGCGAACGTGTACCGACACGAGCGATCCGGCACGCTGCACGGACTGCTGCGGGTGCGGATGCTGACCATGGACGACGCCCACGTCTTCTGCACTCCGGAACAGATCGAGGACGAGATATTCGACATGCTCGACATGGTCGATGTGGTGATGACCACCCTCGGGCTCGGATACACCTACGATTTCGCCACTCGTCCCGAGAAACGGATTGGCTCGGACGACGCGTGGGACCGGGCGGAGGCGGCCCTGGCCGCGGCGCTCGATCGCACCGAGGCGGAGTACTCGGTCGATGCGGGCGGCGGCGCCTTCTACGGACCGAAGATCGACATCAAATTCCGGGATGCCATCGGCCGCGAGTGGCAAGGCGCCACGATACAGCTCGACTTCGTGCTTCCGGAGCGCCTCGACCTCGCCTACATCGGACCCGACAACAAGGCGCATCGGCCCGTGATGATCCACCGCGCGATCCTGGGCACGATGGAACGATTCGTTGGCGGTCTGATCGAGCATTTCGGGGGTGCCTTCCCGGTGTGGCTCGCGCCCGAACAGGTGCGCGTACTGCCGGTCAGCGAGCACCACGAGGAAGGTGCAGACGAGGTGGTGAAGCGGCTCAAGGGCGCCGGTCTGAGGGCGCGCCTCGATGCTCGGCCGGACACGCTCAGCTACAGGATCCGGGACGGCGAGCTCCAGAAGGTCGCCTACCTGCTGGTGGTCGGGGATCGCGAGCTGGCCGCAGGGACGGTTGCCGTTCGGGCTCGCGGGGCGACGGAGAAGCAGGTCCTCATGCCGCTCGAGGCACTGGTGGAGCGGGTGACGGAGGAGGTGCGCGCTCGCGCCCTGGTTCCGTGACGCAGCTGCGTTGACACCCGAGCACAGCGCGGGTATGTTCGTGCGCGACAATCAGTAAGTGGAGGCGTTGGCCTCCCACCTTTCGGCCCGTCCTTCCGCGGACGGTGCTGCCGGGTCCGCGGTTCGAGCCGCGCTCGCGGGGAGGCGAGAGCGGCTGCCGTTATGTGCCCGGTCGGCTGTCCGAACCGGGCCTTTTGTTTTGCGTCGTGGACCGTCCACGCGCGCGGATGGCAGTGACTCGAGACCGAGGTGAAGAGCCGCTGGAAGAACTACGAGTCAACAAGGCAATCCGGATCAGCCCCATTCGACTGATCGACGAAGCGGGCGAGCAGGTCGGAATCATGCCGACCGAGGAAGCGCGCCAGCTCGCCGGGGCCCGAGGGCTGGATCTGGTGGAAGTCTCGCCGCATGCGCGGCCGCCGGTGTGCCGGCTGATGGACTACGGAAAGTACAAGTACGAGCAGGCACGGAAGGCACGAGAGGCCAAAAAAAAACAGCACAACGTACAGGTCAAGGAGCTCAAGCTGCGGCCGAAGATCGAGGAGCACGACCTCGAGTTCAAGCTGCGACACGCGAGGCGCTTCCTGGAGGAGGGGGACAAGGTGAAGTTCACCATGCGTTTCCGCGGTCGCGAGATCACGCACCCGGAGTTGGGTGAGCGCGTTCTGGTCGACGTCCAGGATCAGCTGAGTGACGTCGCGAGCGTGGAGTCACCGGTGGCGCGTGAAGGCCGGAGCATGACGATGGTGCTGGCACCCCGGCGCTGAAGCGCGGGTGCGGCAGACAGAGAAACAGGAAGGACCGTTCACGATGCCGAAGATGAAGACGAACCGGTCGGCCGCGAAACGATTCCGACGGACCGGACGGGGAAAGTTCAGGCGCAACAAGGCGTACCACAGCCACATTCTGACCAAGAAGCGATCGAAGCGAAAACGGCGGCTCCGTCAGCCGACCCTGGTTTCGCACGCGGACAAGCAGCGGGTCAAGCGCCTGCTGGCCGGCAACGGTTAGTAGCCGGATTGATGGGAGTCGGTCGTAACAGGTGAGGTGATACATGTCACGGGTCAAAACGAACGCCGCTCGCAACAAGCGTCGGAAGAAGCTGGCCAAACAGGCGCGCGGATACTTCGGCGGCCGCTCGAAGCTGTACCGGCCCGCCAAGGACGCGGTCGAACGCGGCTGGGCTTACTCGTATCGCGATCGCCGGCGCAAGAAACGTGATTTCCGCCGGCTGTGGGTCGCGCGCATCAACGCCTCGGCCCGCGAACACGGGTTGTCGTACTCGCGCTTCGTTAGCGGCCTCCGGAAGGCCGGAGTCGAACTCAACCGAAAGATGCTGGCTGATCTCGCTGTGCGAGAGCCGGCGGCTTTCGCGGAGTTGGCCAGACTCGCGAAAGAGCACGTGTCGTGACCGTGTCGGGCGGCTCGGTAATCGACGAGCTGCGCGAGATCGAGCGACGCGGACTGCAAGCGATCGAGGCAGCATCCGATCCGGATGCTCTCGAGGCGGCTCGGATCCGCTACCTCGGTCGCAACGGCGCACTCTCCGAAGCCATCCGCCGCATCGCGGAGATTCCTGACCCGGAACGGCCGGTGGCCGGCAGACTCGCCAATCAGGTGAAGCACGCCTTGACCGAGGCGCTCGTCCGCCGGCGGGACTCCGTGTCGGTGGACGAGGAGGTGGGGCGTCTAGCCCCCGTGGATCCGACGTTGCCGGGCCGCCGGGCGTGGCGAGGCGGGGTGCACCCGGTGACCAGCGTCATCGACGAGATCTGCGAGATCTTCAGGGAGCTCGGGTTCTCGCGCGTGCGAGGTCCGGAGGTAGAGACGGAGCGCTACAACTTCACTGCCCTCAACATCCCGCTCGACCATCCGGCGGCCGATGCACACGACACCTTCTACCTCGACGACGGACTTGTGCTTCGAACGCACACGTCACCCGTTCAGATCCGGACGATGGAGCAGTATCCGCCGCCGATCCGGGTCGTGGTGCCCGGCATGTGCTATCGGCGCGATCCATTCGATCGCTCGCACGCACCGGCGTTCGAGCAGATCGAAGGTCTGGCTGTCGATGAGGCAATCGACTTCATCGAATTCCGTGGCGCCATCCAGTACTTCGTGCGCCGTTTCTTCGGTCCGGGAACTCGCACCCGCTTTCGGCCCTCCTACTTCCCGTTCACCGAACCATCGGCAGAGGTGGACGTGAGCTGTCGCATTTGCGACGGATCGGGCTGTCCGACCTGCAAGGGGACGGGTTGGCTCGAGATCATGGGGAGCGGCATGGTGCATCCGGCCGTGTTCCGAGCCGTCGGTTACGACCCCGAGCGCTATACCGGGTACGCCTTCGGCATGGGACCCGCGCGGATCACCATGCTCCGACACCGGATTCCCGACATCCGGCTTCTGTACGAGGGCGACGTCGAGTTTCTGTCGCAGTTCGCCTCGTGAATATTTCGGTGAATTGGCTGCGCGACCTCGTCCCGAGCCTCGAAGGGACGGCCGAGGAGCTGGCGCATCGATTGAGCATGACCGCGGTCACGGTCGACCACCTGGAGCCGGTGGGAGTCGATCTGGACGACGTGGTGGTGGCCCGCGTGACTCGCGTGCGGGCGCACCCGGATGCCGACCGCCTCACCTTGTGTCGAGTCGACGTGGGCAGCGACGAGCGCGACGTCGTGTGCGGCGCCCCGCACGTCAGCGAGGGGGTGATGTACCCGTACGTCCCTCCGGGCGGAACGCTGCCGGGCGGCCTCGAGATCGAGAGCCGAAAGATCCGCGGGCAACTGAGTCATGGTATGCTGTGCTCGGAGCGCGAGCTCGGCCTCGGTCGCGACCACCGCGGAATCATGGCCCTGGGTCCCGGGCTGGTACCTGGCGCCCCGCTGGCTCGGGCCATGGGGCTGCCGGACACCCGCTTCGAGCTCGATCTCACCGCCAATCGCATCGACCTGGCATCGCACGTCGGAGTGGCTCGCGAGCTGGCGATGCACGGGGTGACAGACATCGAGCTGACACCGTTCGGCGACGCGCGCTGGGAGCCCGATTGGATCGGCGGAGAAGAAGCGGCCACCGCGGGCGGATTCACGGTGGCCATCGACGCCCCCGAGCGCTGCTACCGCTACCTGGGTGCGATCGTGCGAGGCGTGCGTGTCGGCCCGTCGCCCCCATGGCTGGTGGCGCGGCTGCACGCGATCGGCCAGCGGCCGATCAACAACGTCGTCGACGCCACCAACTACGTGCTCCACGAGCTGAATCAACCGTTGCACGCTTTCGACCTCGACCGCCTTGCCGGTTCGGAGCTCCGGGTGCGGGCGGCGAGAGAGGACGAGCGGCTGGTAACCCTGGACGGCGAAACGCGGGTGTTGAGCCCGGAGGTGACGGTGATCGCGGATCTGGATCGGGCCGTCGCCCTGGCCGGCGTGATGGGCGGCCAGGACACAGAGGTCACGACCGGAACGCGGGATGTGTTCATCGAATGTGCGGCGTTCGACTCCGGACACACCCGGCGAACGGCGCGCCGCACGGCGCTCATGACGGATGCGTCCTACCGATTCGAGCGGGGCATCGACGCGGCGGGTCTCGAAAGCGCCCTCGTTCGCTGTGTCGAGCTCATCCTCGACCTGAGCGGCGGCGCGGCGGATCCAGTCGGGATTCGCGTCGGCGCCCCACCGCCCATGCCCCGCGCGCTGACGCTGCGTCCGAGCCGCGTCAAGCGACTGCTCGGCCTGCGCCTGCCCGCCGCCCAGATCACGAACCTGTTGCGGCCGATCGGGTTCGAGCCAGTCGAGCAGTCGGGGGCAGAGAGTTCCGACGGGAACCTCGCCATCGCCGTGCCTACGTGGCGGGGCGATGTCATCGAGGAGGTCGACCTGATCGAAGAGGTGGCCCGCCGCTACGGCTTCGACAGCTTTCCCGAAGAGGAGCGCTGGATCCGCCCCAGCACCGTGCCGGGTGACGCCGCTTGGGATCGAGCCGATCGCGTGCGCGAGCTGCTCTCGGCGCGTGGCCTGCTCGAGTGCCGGAGCTCGACGCTCGTCCCGGAGCGACTCGCAGCTTCGCGCGGCGTGTCGCTGCTCGACCCGCTGTCCGCCGAGGAGACGCACTTGCGCCCGGCCATGGTACCGGTACTCCTGCGTCGTCTCGAACACAACCTGTCGCGCGGGCGCGCCAACGTGCGCCTGTACGAGATCGGCTCGGTATTCCGTTCCGTCGCCCGCCCACGAATCGGCGCCTCCAACGGAGGCGGGGCCACCGAGGGACGGAACGGGTCGGAGCATGGCATCGCCGAGGAGCTTCGAGTCGGCGTCGTGCTCACCGGGCTCGAGCACCCCCGGCACTGGTCGCGGGCGCCGCGATCGCTCGACCGCTGGGATCTCGTCGGCCTGGCAGGCGAGATCGCCGAACGGCTGTGCGGGGGTCGGCTGGATTCCGTCGATCCGGGCGATGACGGGACGCGCGACGATGGGGCGGACGCGGCCTGGTGGTCCGACGAGGGGTGGGTGGCTGAGGATCGGTACCGGATGGTGGTCGACGGGCGAACGGTGGGCATCGCCGGCAGGGTTCGTGCAGACGCGTACGACGCGCAGCGCCATTCGGATGTCGTGTTCGCCGCCGAGTTCCGGCTCGATGCGGTTCGGGTTGGCGAGACGATCGTGTACCAACCGGTCTCGAATTACCCGGCCGTCTTGCGAGACGTGGCGGTGGCGATTCCGCCGGCCGTGGCCGCGGCGGATATCGAAGCCGCGATCCGCGAAGCCGGGCCGGATTGGCTGGAGCGGCTGGTGCTGTTCGATGTATACGAAGGAGAGGCGGTGCAGACGGGTCGAAGCCTCGCGTGGAGCCTCGTGTTTCGTGCGCCGGATCGCACGCTGACGGATGGCGAGGTCGATGCCGCGATGCAGAGGATCTTCGCCAAGCTGGAGGAACGGTTCGATGTCCGAATCCGAACGTCGTGAGTCCGGGCCGGTCGGCGAAGCGCTCGACGGCCTCGAAAGCGCCGTCGAGCGGCTGATCGGTCGGTACGCCGAGATGCAGCGTACGCTGACCCGCATCGAGTCGGAACACTCGAGAATCAAACATTCACTCCGGACGGCGAGCGTCGATTCGATGGACGCGCGTCAGTTCGAACGGCGTCTCGCCCAACTGGCCGAGGAAAACGAGCACCTGCGCGACGTGATCGAGGAAGCGCGCGAACGCGCGGTCCGCATACGGGGTCGCCTGATCGTGCTGGAGGACGAAGTATGAATCAGGGAAAGGCGGAGACAGTTCGAGTCACCATCTTCGGGGAAGACTACACGATCCGCTCGCCGATGGGTGCCGAGTACACCCGCCGGTGTGCAGCGCACGTGGACGCGGCGATCAACGAGGCGCACGTGCGCGGACATGTGGCGGAGCCGCACAAGGCAGCCATTCTGGCCGCCATGCAGATCACCGACCAGCTGTTTCGCTCGCGCGCCGAGCTCGACGAGCAGACCCACATCGTCGGTCGTCGGATCGAGGCCTTGCGCGAGGCGGTGGAGGAAACGCTGGCAAGCTGAAAAGCGCGGCGGGGATTGCCGCGGATACAACGAGGGCCGGTCGGGCAGACCGGCCGTAGCGATAGATGAGTGGGGTGGACATATGAGCGCGACGATCCTGATCGCGGTGCTGGCCGTCGTAGCCGGTGTGCTGCTCGGTCAGCTTCTGGAACGGCGACGCACAGCGCGGCACAAGGGGTCCGCGGAGGAGCAGGCTCGACAGATCGTCGACGCTTCCCGGCGCGAAGCGGAGAACCTGCGACGCTCTGCCGAGCTGGCCGGTAAGGAGGAGGCGTACCGACTTAAGGCTCACCTCGAGGAGGAGGCGGACCAGCACCGGGCGGAGATCGAGAAGCTGGAGCGGAGAGTAATCGAGCGCGAGGAGCTGCTCGATCGCAAACTCGCGATCCTCGACGAACGACAGAGCAAGCTCGATCAACTCGGCGATGAGCAAAGACGCCGCGAACACGCGGTCGAGGCAAAGGCCGGCGAGCTGGAACGACTCGAGGGCCAGGTGCGGGCGCGGCTCGAGAAGTTGTCCGGCATCTCTGTTCAGGAGGCCCGGCGGCAGCTGCTGGCAAAAGTCGAGGATGAGGCACGAGCCGAAGCGCGGCAGTTGGTGAGGGAGGCGAAGGAACAGGCCCGGCGCGAGGCGGAGCGAGAAGCGCGCAAGATCATCCTGATGGCGATCGAAAAGCTCGCCGTCGATCACTCGTCCGAGGCCACCGTTTCCGTGGTCCACCTTCCGAGCGATGATATGAAGGGGAGGATCATCGGTCGGGAAGGCCGCAACATCCGTTCGTTTGAGGCGGCCACCGGGGTGGACGTCGTCGTCGATGACACACCCGAAGCGGTGATCCTGTCGAGCTTCGATCCGGTACGGCGCGAGATCGCGCGGCTCGGTATGGAGCGCCTTGTCTCGGATGGCAGGATCCACCCCGGTCGAATCGAAGAGGTGGTGGCCAAGGCGCAGGAAGACGTCAAGAAGCAGATTCGGGAGGCGGCCGAGGAGTTACTGTACGAGCTCGGCATCCATGACCTGCACCCGCGGCTGGTAGAAGCGCTCGGCTACCTTCGGTTTCGTACCAGTTACGGGCAGAATCAGCTTCAGCACGCGCGGGAGGTCGCGCTCATCGCCGCCAACATGGCGGCCGAGCTGGGTCTCGACGTGCAGCTGGTCAAACGGATGGGGGTGCTGCACGACATCGGCAAAGCGCTGACCCACGAGCAGGAGGGGAGCCACGTCGAGATCGGCTATGAGCTGTGCAAGCGCCACAAGGAGCCGGACGCAATCCTGAACGCGATCCGCGCCCACCACGGCGAGGAGGCGCCGCGCTATCCGGAGACGTTTCTGGTGACCGCCGCGGACGCGATTTCGGGCGCGCGTCCCGGCGCACGCCGCGAATCGTTCGAGCATTACGTGAAGCGCCTCCAGAAGCTGGAGGAGATCGCGGCATCGTACGAAGGGGTGGAGAAGGTGTACGCGATCCAGGCCGGTCGCGAGATCCGAATCATGGTGATACCGGACCGGATCACGGACGAGGAGATGGCCCAGCTGAGCGAGAAGACAGCGCGCCGGATCGAGGAGGAGCTCCAGTATCCCGGGCAGATCAAGGTGGTGGTGGTGAGGGAGACGCGTGCGGTGGACTTCGCGCGATGAACGACCTGCAACTGCGCAGGACAGGAAGAAAGGCATGGCAGCAGAACTGATCGACGGACGCGCGATCGCGGCGGACGTGCGAGCGGACGTCGCGCGCGAGGTGAAGGCGATGCACGCGGCGGGGATACATCCCGGCCTGGCAGTCGTCCTGGTCGGCGACGACCCGGCCTCGAAGGTCTACGTCCGCATGAAGGCGAAGGCGTGCCGTGAGGCCGGAATCGAAGCGCGCGATCTGTTCCTGCCGGGCGAGACCTCGCAGGATGAGCTGCTGGACCTCATCGACGACCTGAACGCCGACCCGGGGGTGCACGGCATTCTCGTGCAGTTGCCGTTGCCAGAGCACATGGAAGTACGGCCGGTGATGGAGAGACTCCTGCCGGAGAAGGACGTCGACGGGTTTCATCCGATGAACATCGGACGCATGGTGAGCGGGGACAGGACGGCCTTTCGTCCTGCCACTCCGGCCGGCATCCACGAGATGCTGAAGCGCATCGAGTTCGACCCATCCGGCAGGCATGCGGTGGTTGTGGGCCGCTCGAACATCGTCGGTCGGCCGATGGCGCAGATTCTGATGCAGAAGGAGCCGTGGGCGAACGCGACTGTGACCGTGGTGCACAGCCGCACGACGGACATCGGTGCCCTGACCCGGCTGGCCGACCTTCTAATCGTGGCGATCGGGCGCCCTCACTTCGTTACCGCCGACATGGTGCGCGAAGGCGCCGTCGTCATCGATGTGGGTGTCAATCGCGTCGACGATCCGGGCACCGAGAAGGGCTACCGACTGGTAGGCGATGTGGACTTCGACCGGGTGAGGGAGAAGGCGGCTTGGATCACGCCGGTGCCCGGCGGCGTGGGACCGATGACGATAGCCATGCTGCTCAAGAACACGGCCACGGCGGCGCAACGCGCAGCGAAAGCGGTCGGCGTGGCCGGTTCGTGAGATCGACGATCCTTCCCCCATGACCCGCCGCTCACA
Organism: uncultured Gemmatimonadota bacterium; assembly: GCA_964550085.1. Taxonomy (GTDB): domain Bacteria; phylum Gemmatimonadota; class Gemmatimonadetes; order Palauibacterales; family Palauibacteraceae; genus JBFILW01. Next base: position 16,572 of record CAZJXR010000033.1, on the reverse strand, counting down.
GATCTCCCTGTTCGAGGCGGCGGGCGGTGCGCAGGAGGCGGCGCGCCGGTCGCGGGGCCCCGACGCCGACGTGGCGTCGCACCGGCAAGCGACGTCCCGGCACGAAACGCCACCCACGGCCGCCCTGTCCGTGAGCCAGCTCAACGCACGTGCCCGGGAGCTCCTCGAGCGAGCATTCCCGACCGCATGGGTGATGGGAGAGCTAGGCAACTGGCACCGGGCGAGCTCCGGACACTGCTACTTTACCCTCCGCGATGAGCAGGCACAGCTGGCGTGCATGATGTGGCGTGACGACGCCCGCCAGCTGCCGACTGATCCGGCGGACGGGATGGCCGTGTACGCCTACGGCCGGGTGACGGTATTCGAGCGACGAGGCCGATACCAGCTGGTCGTGCGACGGCTGGAAGGCAAGGGGGAGGGGTTGTGGCGCCTTGCCTTCGAGCGCACGCGACGCGCGCTCGCCGCCGACGGTCTCCTCGATCCGGGCCGTCGCCGGCCTCTGCCGCCCTTCCCGCGGCGGATCGGCATCGTCAGCTCCCGAACCGGAGCGGCGCTTCGCGATGTGGTGACGGTGATTCGCCGGCGAGCTCCATGGACCGACCTTCTCGTGGCGCACTGCCGCGTGCAGGGTCGTTCCGCCGCGCCGGACATCGTCCGCGCGCTCGACGCCATGATCCGCAGTGGGGCGGCTGAGCTCATTGTGATCGCGCGCGGCGGTGGGTCGGTCGAGGACCTGTGGGCGTTCAACGAGGAGATCGTGGCTCGCGCGGTCGCTGAGTGTCCGGTTCCGGTCGTGTCGGCGGTCGGACACGAGATCGACCTCACCATCGTCGACCTGGTCGCCGACCTTCGCGCCCCGACGCCCTCGGCGGCCGGAGAGCTGGTCGTGCCCGACGTAGCCACCGTTCGCCGGCAGCTGGCCGGGTTCGGTTCGGGGCTGGTGAATGGCCTCCGTGGCCGCACGCGCCGCTCCGAACGACGCGTCGACAGCCTCGGCATCCGGTTGCGAGGGGCGATCGGAAGATGCGTCGAACGGGGTGGCGCGCGGCTGGCGCGCTCGAGCGCGAGACTGGAAGCGCTCAGTCCGATCCGAACCCTGGAGCGCGGGTACGCCGTCCCCCTCGATGCCGGCGCGCGGGTGCTGCGCCGCGTCGCAGCGTTCGAGCTCGGCCTGCCGTTCCGCCTCCGAGTGGCGGACGGTACGGTGCGGTGTCGGTCGGAGGGGTCGGAGGTGATTGAGGCGGGAGACGGTGGTGGTGCCTGAGCGCGACGAGGATTCGGCGAGCGCCGAGCCGGAGGAGTTCGAAGCGGCGATTCGCGAGCTGGAGCGGATCGTGGACCTGCTCGACCGGGACGATGTGGAGCTCGACGAAGCCCTGCGCCTGTTCGAGCGGGGCGTCACCCACCTGCGAACGGCGAACCGTCTGCTCGCAGACGCGCGCGGGAAAATCGAGGAATTGATCGAGGACGCGTCCGGAGGTCTGAGCAGCAGTGAGCTCGAGCTTCCTGACTCGACCGGAAGCGCCACGGGGGGCGCGACCGAGGTGGGAAACGAGGCGTGACCCGGTCGGCGGACGTGGGCGCGCACCGCGAACAGCCGGACCATGTGATCCGCTCGATGGTCGGTCGGGTGGAGGAAGAGCTTCGCCTGCTCATCGACCGCGAGGTCGGGGCGCGGTCTCCGGCGGTCGCGACTCCCGTGTGCCACGCCGTCCTCTCGCCCGGGAAACGCATCCGGCCGATCCTGCTGCTGGCAGGACATCACGCCGTGGGTGGGGATTGGCGGCAGGCTACCCTCCTCTCGTGCAGCGTGGAGCTCGTGCATGCATACTCTCTTGTACACGATGACCTGCCGTGCATGGACGACGACGTGTTGCGACGAGGTAGCCCCACGCTCCACGTGCGGTACGGCGTACCGGCAGCTGCACTGGCCGGTGCGGTCTTGATGCCGCTCGCGGTCCGCACCATCTGTCGGGCGGCGGATGGAATGGAGTTGCCTTCGGCCACCGTGCGTCGACTGATTTCCACCCTGGCGATGGCTTCCGGCGGCCAGGGCATGGTGGGTGGGCAGCTCCTCGATCTGATGGCGGAGGGGAAACAGGTCTCGGCTGCAGAGCTGGAGCGCATTCACGCGGGCAAGACGGCCGCTCTGATCGCTGCCTCCGTCACCATGGGCGCGATCGCGGCCGGGGCGGGTGATAAGACCGTGAAGAGGCTGGACTCGTTCGGAAGACAACTGGGCCTCGCGTTCCAGACCGTGGACGACATCCTCGACCTCACCGGATCGGATGTCCAGCTCGGAAAGAAGAGCGGCCGCGACACGGCGCTGCGCAAGGCCACCTACCCGGCGCTGTTCGGGCTGGCCGAGGCCCGGCGGTTCAGTCGCGCGATGGCAGACAGCGCCGAACGGGAGCTGGACGGCATCCCCGGAGCCGACGTGCTGCGTGCGATCGCCGCCTACGTCATCGAGCGCACCCACTAGGAACCTGAGCGGGCCATGCACATCGGCGTCGTCGGCAACGTCACCTACAGCGGGATCGTAAGCGTTCTCGAACGGCTGCAACGCATCGCGGAGCGTCGTGCTCTGCGTCTGTACCTCGCGCAGGAGCTGATCGCGCTGGGCGGAGATACGGCGTCCCCGCTCGAGGGCGCTTGGGACGACATCGATGTCGTGTTGACGCTGGGTGGCGATGGCACGCTGCTGCGCGGGGCGCGGCTGGCCGCCGTCCGCGACCTGCCGGTGCTCGGCTGCAACGTGGGCCAGCTCGGCTTCCTCACCGCGGCGCCGCTCTCGGAGCTCGAGGCGGCGCTGGGGCGCCTGGTGGCGGGCGACTTCACCGAAGACGTGCGGCAGGGGCTCTCGGTGCAGGTTCGGGCTGCGGGCGGCGAGGCCAGCGGGGAGGCGATGTTCGCTCTCAACGACGCGGTGATCCACAAGAGCGGATACGCGCGGCTCATCACCATGCGCATCCGGGCGGACGAGGAGGAGGTCGGACAGTACAGCGCGGATGGCATCGTGATCGCCACCGCGACCGGATCGACCGCCTACAGTCTGTCGGCCGGGGGGCCGATTCTGGTGCCCTCCCTGGACGCGCTGGTGGTGACGCCGATCTGCCCGCACACCCTGGGTGTTCGCCCCGTGGTCGTGCCCGGTGGCGCTGTCATCACGGTGGAGCTGATCACCCCCGGGGTCGAGATCGTGCTGACGATCGACGGCCAGGGCGGTGGCGAGCTCGCCGCCGGCGATCGGGTCGAGGCGGCCAGATCACCGCACCGGGTGCGGTTGATCCGCTTCGCCGGTCACACCTTCTTCTCCGTGTTGAGCCGGAAGCTGCGCTGGGGCGACGTGCGGCCGGTGAGCCACCAATAGCGGGTATCGGTCCGAGCCGCCGGTCGAGCGTCGAAGCGACCGCACACAGTCCCGCGAGCCCACGACGAGTGGCGACCAGGGGAGCCACCAGGCAGTGCTGAGAGAACTCCATATCCGAGATTACGCCGTCATCGACGGGCTCCGGCTCGAGCTCGGTCACGGCCTCAACGTGCTGAGCGGCGAGACGGGGGCGGGCAAGTCGATCATCGTCGGCGCACTCGCTCTCCTGCTCGGGGAACGGGCGTCCTCGACCGTGATCCGCCATGGCGCCGAGCGCGCCCTGATCGAGGGGGTGTTCGAGGTCGGCGAGCGGGCGGATATCGCGCGACGCTGCGACGAGGCCGGCGTCGAGCTCGATGATGGGCGGCTGATCGTGCGTCGCGAGGTGCAGCGTGAGGGGCGGAACCGGGTGTGGATCAACGGCTCGCCCGCCACCGCGTCGACTGTTCGCGAGCTGGGAGGCGAGCTCGTCGACCTGCACGGCCAGCACGAGCACCAGGCGCTGCTGCGCCGCAGCGCTCAGCTCCGGATCCTCGACGCGTACGCCGGAGCCACCGAACTCGCGGCCAGGGTCGAGGCGGCGCACCGGTCGGTAGAGCAGGCGCGGGCGGCGATCGCGGATGCCAGGCGAACAGCGGCCGAGATCGGGGAGCGGGCCGATTTCCTCCGCTTCAAGGTCGACGAGATCCGGGCCGCCGCCCTCGAGCCGGACGAGGAGGAGTCGCTCGAGGCCGAGGCGATCCGCCTCGCTCACTCGGCGGAGCTGCTCGCACTATCCGGCCAGCTGCACGAGGCGGTGTACGGGGCGGAGCGCTCCATCCTCGATCAACTGGGCGAGCTCCGGCGGCCGCTCGACGAGCTCATCCGCTACGACCCACGGGCGGAGGGGACCCGGGAGCTATTCGAGACGGCGCTGTACTCGATCGAAGAGCTCGGCCACGCGCTCGGACGGGTCCACGGGGCGGTGGATCACGATCCGGACCGGCTCGAGCTCGTCCGCGCGCGCATCGACCTGCTGCACCGATTGAAGGGCAAGTACGGGGCGGGCACGGTGGCGGATGTGGTGGCCAGCGCGGAATCGGCGGCCCGCGAGCTGGAGAGGCTGGACACCACCGACCGCGCGATCGCATCCCTGGAACGCGACCTCGCCGCCGCGACCGACGATCTGTACGCAGGCGCGCGTCGGCTGAGCGCCTCACGGGCAGACGCGGCGGCGAAGCTCGGGCGCCGGATCGAGGCGATCCTGCCGGAGCTCGGCATGGCCTCGGGCCGGTTCGCTGTCGCCCTCGTCCCGGTGGACCCGCCGGGACCCTCGGGGGCCGAGCGCGCCGAGTTCCAGGTGAGCCTCAACGCCGGATTCGAGCCGGAGTCTCTGTCCCGCGTCGCATCGGGCGGCGAGTTGAGCCGGGTGATGCTGGCGCTCAAGACCGAGCTGGCCGGTGTGGATCGGGTTCCCAGCCTCGTTTTCGACGAAATCGACGCTGGTGTCGGCGGTCGGGTGGCCCACAGGGTCGCCGAGCGCCTGGCCACCGTCGCCGAGCGACATCAGGTGTTCGCCGTTACCCATCTGCCGCACATCGCGGCCCGTGCGCACGCGCACTGGCGGGTCGACAAGACGGAACGCGAGGGTGCAACGGTGGTCGGGGTCCAGCGGCTGGAGGGTCAGGCCCGGGTGGAAGAGCTCGCTCGCATGCTGGGTGGCGATCCCGACAGCGGGGTCTCGCGGCGACACGCCGAGGAGCTGCTGGAGCGGGTGCGGCGTCGGGCCGCCACCGCGGCCGGCAGCGGCTGACCCGCCGGCCGCTCGCGCAACGGGCGCCGCGCGGGTGGTCCCGCGCGGAGCAGCGCTCCGCTAACGAAACAGCCGGAACGGCAGCAGCAGGCTGATGGTGAGGAGCTCGGAAGCCGGGGTCTGTCCTCCTCCGCCGGCGATCGCGCTCTGGTAGGTGAACCAGAGCTCGACCGGAAAGCTCGCCCGACCCTGTCGGAAACGCTCCAGCGTGCTGTACGACGCGCTCACCCCGAGTCGATGCCGCGACTGACTGGTGAGCAGCTCCAGCGCGCCCGCGCTTTCGACCCCCGCCGCGCCGGCCAGCGTGTACGAATCGCGGCCCTTCTGCCAGTAATCATACTCGGCCCCGATGGCGACGATGTCCCCGAGCCGCAACCGCGGTGAGAGTCGGAGGCTGAAGTAATCGCCGAGATCCCGCTCCACCTCGGCGCTCGCCAGCGCGAGGGGGAAGCGACGTCGTGGCGCGCGCACGCGAACCGACAGTCGGTCCGAAAGCTGGATTCCGTACCGGACGCCCACGTTAAGCAGGAACGAGCGGTAGGCCACGTCCTGGAACAGCGCCAGCTCGACATCCCACTGCCCGTCGCCGATCGGGAGCGAGAGGAAGTTGTCGGAATTGAGGTACGGCGACTGGTCGGCCGCCCCGGTCGGGATCCGGACCAGCAGCTGCCCGGCCGTGCGGGCCTCCAAAGCGCGGTTGTCCGGGGAGAACGAATCGAGAATCCGCACCTTCACCGCGGGCTCGAGCTCGCCCACGCTGTAGCCCTGGGTCGTGGTATCGGGGAATTCGGCCAGCACGAAACCCCGGGTGAAAAAGCGCAGCAGGTCGGCGGCGGTGGTGGCCTGCGTGAGGTTGAAGGGCGGCAGGGCGAGGCCGAGGTCTCCAAAACCAGAGGACAGGCTGGCGTAGTACGACGTGATCTGCTGACCCGAAGGTGTGCCGTCCAGCGGCAGCACGAGACCGAGATCGACCCGACGCTCGAGGGCCGTGCCGAAAGCGGCCGCGTCCGCGAGCAGCATTTGCGCCGCGGCCTGCTCGGCCGGGCTCAGGGTTCCGCCGTCGATGAGCGCCTTAAGCTGGTCGAGCGACGACGCGTACTGGCTGAAGAAGGTGAGCGGGTCCGGGACGGCAGAGGGCGCGGTGGCCATCGTCGAAAAGGTCGGATCGAATACGAAGCTCGGGTCGACCTGCGTCTGCACGAGGGGGACGGCGAGGTCGAGGCCGATCCGGTCGAACAATCCGACCTGCGCCGAGAACCAGCCGGCGTGCTGGGTCGCGGTGATCCCGCCGAAGTCGAGACTCCCCTGCGAGAACTGGTCGAGCGGAATCGGATCGAAGCCGAGCGCATCGGAATCGGCGTTGAGATCGGCGAGAATCGGCCCGGCATCGGGATAGTAGCGCCGACGGATGCCGCGATCGTAATCGGAGGAGAGCGGCTCCCGCGAGCCGTCGTCGAACTCTGCGCTCGCCTGCGCGTACTGCTGGCTCCAGTTCTCGTACGTGACCGCGAACTGGATCCACACTTCGCCGTGGCCCGGAATACGCGCGTCCTCGATGCGCGGATTCCCGGATCGGGCGAGCTGCGCGAAGGCGGGTGAAGCCATGGTGGTGAGAGCGGTTAAGTGCAGGAGACACAGCCACGCGAGGGCGGCAGTCGCGGTTGACGGACCGGACCCGCGCGTCCGAGGCAGGACCATGGCGCAGTATAGATAGCGCCCCGGCGAACACACAAGCGAGTTGCCCCGCGTGTGGCCGGCGCTAACTTGTCGGCGGCGGGGTGCCGTTTCGCGCTGCACGGGAGCGGTCACCGGTCGCTCCGACCGGCGCCGATTCGGGCCCGCCGCACCGACCCACCGAGTGGCGCTGTGGCCGAGCGGCTAGGCAGGGGCCTGCAAAGCCCCCTACTCCGGTTCGAATCCGGACAGCGCCTCTCTTTCTTTCGTACCACGCGCTTACGGGAGCGGGTGTGATGCGGTTTCTGACCTCGTCGAACGCGCTGCTTGTGCTGCTTGCCTTCGTGCCCGCCGCGTTCATCCTCGAGCACGGCCTCGGTGCGGATCCCGTGTGGGTGTTCGCCGCCTCCGCCCTGGCCATCGTCCCCCTCGCCGGTCTGATGGGAAAGGCTACCGAGGAACTCGCGGTGCGGGTGGGTGCCGGTCTCGGCGGCCTGCTCAATGCCACCTTCGGCAACGCGGCGGAGCTGATCATCGCGGCCATGGCGCTGCGGGCCGGCCTGTACGATCTGGTCAAGGCGTCGCTGACCGGCTCGATCATCGGCAACATCCTGCTGGTGTTCGGGCTCAGCGCCCTGGTCGGCGGTCTGCGCTACCGGACGCAGAAGTTCAACCGGACGGCGGCCAGCCTCGGCGCCACCATGCTGGTGCTGAGCGCGATCGGGCTGCTGGTGCCCGCTATCTTCCACTTCGTGTCGGGCGCGGAGACCGGCGTCGAGAACCGACTGTCACTGGTGATCGCGGTCGTGCTGATGGCCAGCTACGGGCTGAGCTTGGTGTTCACGCTCGTTACGCATCGCCACCTGTACACGGGTGTGCCCCACGGCCCCGAGGGTGCGGAAGGCCGCCACGACGAGCGCGCGATCCACGGAGTGCCCGGTGCCGCATGGTCGACTCGAACGTCGCTGGCCGTTCTCGTCGCGGCGGCAGCCGTCATCGCGTTCATGAGCGAGCTGCTGGTGGGTGCCGTCGAGGGGGCCGCCCACGTGCTCGGCATGAGCGAGGTCTTCATCGGTGTGATCCTGGTGGCGATCGTGGGTAACGCGGCCGAGCATTCGACCGCCATCCTGATGGCGGCCCGAAACAAGGCGGACATCGCGTTCACCATCGCCGTCGGCTCGTCGATTCAGATCGCCCTTTTCGCCGCTCCGCTGCTGGTGTTGCTCAGCTACGCGATCGCGCCTGCCCCCATGGACCTCGTGTTCACCAGCCTCGAGGTGGTCGCCGTCGGCCTGTCGGTCGGCATTCTGGCGGTGATCGCCCAGGATGGAGAGACGCACTGGATGGAGGGGGTGCAGCTGCTCGCCGTGTACGTCATTCTGGCGCTGGCGTTCTATTATCTTCCGGTGTGAAGCCTGTGGTTCTCGGTGTGGAGTCTCTCCGGTCATGAGGCGAGGCCCACCGGGTGGCGTAAGGTTCGCCCCATGCGAGGCATCCTGCGGACACCGGACAACTCTCGGCCGAGACTCGGCGTCTAAGCCGTGTGTTGTCCTTCGGTTGACGTGCAGCTCGAAGTTTCGGGGCTCGGCGTGAGCGAGAGGACAGCCCGGGTGGCCGCTGAGCTCGCTTCCCGAGACGGCCCACAGAGCAGGAAGCAGCTATGAAAGCTCGACACGTTGTCACCCTACTGGTCGTTATCGTTGCGGTCGCCCTTCTCGGCGGGGTCTTTCTCCGACTGCGGGCAACTGACTCCGAATCGGGTTCGGATACGGCGACAGCGGCGTCGGATTCGATCATCCGCTCGACCGCGGCGGCCGAGGCGTTCGCCACCGGGGTCGCGGTTCCGGTCGGGGGAGCGGAGGTGCGCCAGGACACCTTCGTTATCTGGGTGGAGGCCAGCGGTCGCGCGCGCGCGCTCCGCAAGGCGACCCTGCTGGCCGAGGTGAAGGGTCCGGTCGATGCGGTGCCGGTGAGCGAGGGCGGCTCGGTGTCGGCGGGAGCCCTGCTGGCCAGGATCGAACCGTCGGAGTACGAGCTCGAGCTCAGGGACGCGCGGGCCGCGCTCGAAAAAGCGCAGGCGGAGTATCAGGACCTCACTCTGGGCGATGACCGCATCGAGGACGAGGCGCTGCGGGTGGAGCGACAGCGGCTGGCGCGAGTGCGGAGCGGGCTGACGTCGGCCGAGACGGCGGTGGAGAAGGCGGAGCGCGACCTGGACCGCACCCGCATCGGGGCGCCGTTCGCGGGACAGGTCGCCGACGTGCGGGTGGTAGCGGGCGCGCGCGTGCGGGAGGGCGACACGGTTGCCACCGTCATCGACCTGTCGCGGCTCGACGTCGATGTGAACGTGCTCGAGAGCGAGGTGGCGGCGCTTCAGGTGGGCCGGGAAGCCGAGGTGCGGTTCGCCGCCTTCCCCGGCGAGACGTTCACCGGTCGGGTGGTCACCATCAACCCGCGCGTCGACGAGGAGAGCCACACGACCCGGGTCAGCGTGCGTCTCGCCAACCCGGGCGAACGGCTGCTGCCGGGTATGTACGCGGAAGTGAAGATCGCCGGGCGGCTGTATGAGAATCGAGTGTTCGTGCCGCGCGATGCGATCGTGGAGCGCGATCGCCGCGACGTGGTGTTCGTGTTCGAGCCCGACGAAGACGGGGCTCAGACCGGGCGCGCCAAGTGGCGCTACGTAACCACCGGCCTCGAGAACGATCGGTTCGTCGAGGTCGTGCCCTCCGACGAGACGGAGATGCTGGTCCCCGGAGAGATCGTTCTCGTGGAAGGGCACACGACGCTGGCCCACGACGCGCGGGTGAGACTCGACCAGCCCGACGGAGAAACGGCTCCGTGATGCGGCCGGCGTGTCGGGGGCAGGCGGTCGGGCTCCCCAGATCTGTTCCGGGGCTCCGGCTCGGGATCGCCGCCATACTTCTCGCCGTCGGAAGCGCCCTGCTCCCCGCCACGGCGACCGCGCAAGAGCCCGCCATCGCAGCTCCCGATGCGGCGCTCGAACCGGGCGACACCCTCGACCTGGAGCGTGCGCTCCGCATCGGGCTGTCCCGAAGTCCCGCCATCGAGTCGGCGGACGCGGCGGCCGCCGCGGCGCACGCCGCCCGCTGGGCGGATTGGGGGGCGTTCATCCCGAGCGCGCAGCTGAACGTTAACCTGAGCCAGACGAGCTTCACGACGGTCACCTTTCTGTCTCCCGAAGGGGCCCCGCAGGTGCAGGATCCCCCGCTGACCAGCGAGCGCAAGCAGAGTTTCCTCGGACTTTCGTTCGACTGGAATGTGTTCCGGGGTGGTCAGAACATCGCCGGTGTCAAGGCAGGCGCGGCGCGCAGCCGAGCCGCCGTCTATCGGCTGAGCGACGCGCAGCGAAGCGTGGTCCGGGACGTGAAGGTCGGCTACTTCGAGGCGCTCAAGGCGCAGCGACTGGCGGCCGTTGCCCGCGACCAGCTGCAAGCGCGGCGCGAGGATCTCGAGGTGACGCGCGAGCGGTACCGGATCGCCGGCGTGACGCGTGCCGACCTGCTCGGGGCGGAGGCCGAGGTCGCCCAGGCCGAGCTCACTCTGCTCGATCGCCAGGATCAGTCCCGGGCGGCGGTGCGAGAGCTCGAGGTGCGGATGGGGTACGACCCCGGCCAGATCGATCCGGCGATACTCCTCGCCGAGGTCGCGTTCGTGCCCCAAGCGGCACGTCTGAACGCCGACTCGCTGCTGGCGGCGGCGATCGCCACCGACCCCGAGCTGCTCGCGCTCGGCGAGGACGAATCGGCGGCGTCCGCCGAGGTGTGGGCGGCCCGCGCCACCTACATTCCGACCATCAGCCTCGGGCTCGACCTGAACCGCAGCCAGGATCTCAGCGCCGACGAAAGCCTGTTCAACCTGTCGCCCGACAACACGGCCACCTCGTTCTCGGTTTTCGCTTCCTGGCCGTTGTTCAGCGGCTTCACCCGCAAAGAGCAGAACGCCCAGGCGAGCAGCGATCTCCGTCGGGCGCGGGCCGACTACGCCCAGCGCAGTCACGAGACGGAGAAGCAGATCCGCGACCTGGTCGACGAGATCGACCGCCGGCGCCGCCGGCTCCAGCTGCTCGAGCAGCGATTCGACCTCGATACGCAACGGGTCGAGCTCACCCGACAGCAGTACCGCCTCGGGGCGGTCACGTACGACAACCTGCTGATCGCGATCCGAGAGCAGACGGAGAGCGAGCAGGCGCTGCTCCAGGAGCGCTATGACTACCTGCAGGCGTGGGCCGAGCTCGAGCGGCTGGTGGGCGGTGACCGCTGACCGGCCGAATCGCCGGGGCTGGAGCGCGGTGAGCGCGAGTCGGCGCCGACTGGTCCGGTAGGCGAGCGGTCGACATGAGCCGACACGCAGGGCTCTGATGGCACTTCCAGACCTCTCGATCCGGCGGCCAGTTGCCACCGCGATGGCGTTCGTCGGTATCGCCGTCCTCGGGATCGTCTCGTTCTCCAGACTCCCCATCGACCTACTGCCAGACGTCGCCTTTCCCACCCTCTCGGTGTGGACTACGTACGAGGATGCGGGTCCCGCCGAGGTAGAGCGCTTCGTCACCGAACCGATCGAGGAGGCGCTCAGCCAGGTGCCGGGGGTGCGAGACGTGTCATCGCGCTCACGGGAGGGACAGTCACTCGTTCGACTCCAGTTCTACTGGGGCACCGACATGGAGTTCGCGCTCCTGCACGTGCGCGAGCGGCTGGACAACCTGACGGACGCGCTGCCGCGGTCGGCCGACCGGCCGGCCATCCTGCGCTCGGACCCGACCAGCGATCCGATCCTAACCCTGGCGGTCACCGGCGGGAGCCTACAGGAGCTGCGCGATCTCGCCGAGGCGGTGTTCAAGCGTCGCCTCGAGCAGCTCGACGGGGTGGCGCTCGCCGCGGTGACCGGCGGTCCGGAGCGCGAGATTCAGGTGACGATCGATCCCGAGCGCCTGGCGCTCCACGGGGTGAAGATCGGAGACATCCGCGACGCGCTCGACCGGGCCAACTTCAGCGCCCCCGGCGGCAGCATCCTGCGCGGCCGCTACCGGTACAGCCTGCGCACTCTGGGCGAGTTCCAGGAGGTGGAGGAACTGGGACAGGTCGTGATCGCGCGACCCGCGGGGGGAGCGCTCGTTCGTCTCGGCGACGTGGCCGACATCCGCGAGGGAGTTGCGGAGCGGGAAACGATCGCGCTCTACAACGGGGAGGCGGCGATCGGACTCCAGCTGTACAAGGAGTCTGGCTCGAACACCGTGCGGGTGGCCGACAACGTGCGCGACATCCTGGGCGAGTTGCGAGAGGAGTATCCCCAGATCGACATCCGGCTCGCGGCCAGTCAGGCCGAGTTCATTCGCGATGCGATCTCGAATGTGGTGCAAGCGCTGGTGGTAGGTGGCCTGCTCGCCTTCGTCGTCCTGTTCTTCTTCCTCCGCGACCCGCGCTACCCGGTTGCCATCGGCCTCGCCATCCCCATCTCGGTGCTGGCCGCCTTCACCCTCTGTTATCTGTTCAACGTGAGCCTCAACGTCATGTCGCTCGGCGGTCTGGCGCTCGGAGTCGGGATGCTGGTCGACAACTCGATCGTGGTGCTCGAGAACATCTTCCGTCACCGGGCGGCGGATGCGGATCGACCGGGCGCCCCGGGCCCGGTCGGTTCGCGCGCCGAAGCCACGGCCCGCGGTGGGGCACCGGTCGATGACGAGGTCACGCTCGCGGCGCGCGAGGAGAAGTCGGTCGGGGCACGGGAAGCGGCCTCGGTGGGGGCACGAGAAGTGGCGGGTGCGATCACTGCCTCGACGCTCACCACCATCGCCGTCTTCTTCCCGGTGCTGTACGTGAAGGGTGTCGCTGGCGCTCTGTTCAGCGACCTGTCGCTGGCGGTCGCGTTTTCACTGGCCGCCTCGTTGCTCACCGCGCTCACCCTGCTGCCCATGATGGCAGCGCGCTTCGGCGGCGGGAACCGGGAGGTGACAGGGCTGTCGATGCCGGACGACGTGGGCAGGCGGGCGGCGCCTTCTGCGACCGAGGCAGGGGAGGGCGCCGGGCGGCCGTCGACCGCGGGTACGGCGGTGCCCGAGCCGTCGGCCGGGTTCGGGACGGGCTCCGGCAGACCGGGGTCGCGGCTCCGAATGCCGCTCCGCGCACTGGTGGCCGTCGCGCGCCGGGTCAGGCGAGCGCTCGCCGGCCTCCTCCGACCCGTCGTCCGGCTGGTGCGTGGGCTCCTCCGCCTTGCCGCCCGCGCCCTCCGTTTCGTGGCCGAGTCGGTACGCCTCACTGCGAGCGAGATCGCTGCAGTCGCCGCCCGATCGGCGAAGCGGCTCACCTCGATCCTGTTCGGGCCGCTGCTCCGCCGCTTCGATCGCGCCTACGACGCGTTCGCCGCACGGTACGAGCGAGCGCTCGCCTGGTCGCTCGAGCACCGGGGGATCGTTCTCGGCATCGCCGGGTCGGCCGTGGCCGTCGCGGTCCTGGTCGGGGCCACCCTGCCACGATCGCTGATGCCCGATGTGGACGAGGGCATGTTCCGGGTCGACCTCGAGCTCCCGGTCGGCACCCCCCTGGAGGCGACCGGCGCCGCCGCCGAGCGGCTCGAGGACGTGCTTCTCGACCTGTCCGGTGTGGACGGTGTGTTCACGAGGGTGGGCAGGGCACGCGAGTCGGAGCTTGCGTCGCGGGAGCTGGCGGGCCTCAACAGCGCTTCCTTCGAGGTCCGGCTCGCGTCGGGCGGGCCACGAGTGCGGGACGTGGTGTCGGCGTTCCGATCGCGCCTCGCCGAGACGGGCGTCGACCCCCGGTTCGTGTCGACCGAGACCGGCCGGGCGACCTCCCTCGGCCGGGCGATCGCGTTCGGCGGAGCCGACCTGGCGGTGCGGGTGCAGGGCGACGAGTTGGATGTGCTGCTCACGGTGGCCGAGTCGGCGAGCGTGCGTCTGGCCACCCTACCGCAGCTCGCCGACGTCCGCATCGACTTTCAGCAGACTCAGCCCGAGCTCGAGATCGAGGTCGACCGGGAGCGCGCCGCACGGTACGGACTCACCGTACGGGAGGTGGCGGAGGCGATCGAGGCGTACCTGCGCGGAACGGAGGCGGAGCGACCCTTCACCGAGTTCGCCGACAAGGTGGACATCCGCCTTCAGATCCCGATTGCCTCGCGACAGGAGCTGGGCGAGGTGCTGGCTCTCACGCTCGACGGAGTGCCGATCGGCGAGATGGTTCGTGCTCGGCAGGGCTACGGTCCGGTCGAGATCCGGCGCGAGGACCAGAAGCGGACGGTGCAGGTACTGGCCGACGTGCGCGACGGCGGAATCGCGCGGGCCGAGCGCGCGGTCACCGGCAGCATCGCCGGCATTCCGCGCCCCTCCAGCACCACGATCGAGGTGGGCGGACAGAATGAAGAGATGCGGGAGAGCTTCCGATCGCTGGTGTTCGCCTTCGGGTTGGCGCTGTTTCTCGTCTATCTCATCATGGCGGCGCAGTTCGAGTCGCTCGTGCAGCCCCTGGTCGTGCTCGTGTCGGTGCCGCTGGCGGCGATCGGAGCCGTGCTGGCGCTGTGGCTCGCCGATGTCACGCCCTTCCTGGCCGCCGGTGGGTTGAACGTGATGAGCGCCATCGGACTCGTGATCCTGATCGGGATCGTGGTGAACGACGCGATCATCAAGGTCGACTTCATCAATCAGCGACGGACAGTCGGCGCCTCCAAGCGCGAGGCCATCCTCGAGGCCGGACGCCTGCGGCTGCGGCCGATCCTGATGACGACGGTGACCACCGTGTTCGGGCTGGCTCCGCTCGCCCTCGGCTGGGGACCCGGGGCGGATCTCCGGGCCCCGCTGGCGGTCGCCGTGATCGGAGGCCTCATCTCGGCCACCTTCCTCACCCTGATCGTCGTGCCGGTCGTGTACTCGCTGATGGTGGTGCCGGGTGAAGGTGTCCGGGCCGGCGCGGAGGCCACCTCCGGCGCGCGACGGCTCGTTCCCGAGGGGGCGTCGTGATCGACCTCTCCATCCGTCGTCCGGTGGCCACCGCCGGCATCTACGTGGCGTTGCTGGCCCTCGGGGCGTACAGCCTGCGGCTCATTCCGATCGAGCTGCTGCCCGATGTCGCTTACCCGCAGCTTCAGTTGACCGCGGAGTGGTCGGGCGCCTCGCCGGAGGCAATGGAGGCGTTCGTCACCGCCCCGCTGGAGGCGGCCGCGCAGCAGGTCCAGGACGCGCGCAAGATCGTCTCGACCACTCGTACCAATCGGCGGGGAACGGGCGCCTCGACCGCGATCGACATCGAGTTCGTGCGGGACGCCCGCATGGAGTTTGCCGAGCTGGAGCTGCGCGAGCGGATCGCGGCGCTGCGCGACGAGTTGCCGCCCGGGGTGCAGCCGACCGTGATCCCCTACGTACCGCCCGAATTCTCCGAGGAGGCGCAGGGCTTTCTGAGCTTCCAGCTCTCGGGCCCGTACACGTTCGGGTGGCTGGCGGAACTGGCCGAAGAGCGGCTGCAGCCCTCCCTGCTGTCGATCGACGGCGTGAGCGCGGTCAACGTCCGCGGCGCGGAGGAGCGTGAGCTGCTGATCGAGCTCGATCCGGCCCGTCTCGAAGCGCACGACCTGACGGCGACCGACGTCGAAGCGCGGATTCAGGAGCTCGAGACCCTCGTCGCGCCCGGCTCGGTCCTGCTGGAGGGCCGTCAGGTGGCGCTGTCCGTGCGCACCCGGGCAGACGAAGTCGCGGAGCTCCGCACCCTGGTTATCGATCCGCGTCCAGAGAATCCCGTCAGGCTGGCCGACATCGGGCGCGTCCGTGACCGGACCGCAGACCCGAGCAGCTACTACCGAATCAACGGACAGCCCACCGTGACGCTCGAGGTCGTGAAGCAGCCGCGCGTGAATGCGGTCCGGGTGGCCGATCGGGTCAAGACGGCTGCCGAGGCGCTAGCGGCAGAGCTTCCGCCGGGAGTGGTGCTCGAGGTCGATGAGGACCAGAGCAAGGACATCCGGACCCAACTCACCGATCTGCGTCTGCGCGCCATCGCGGCCGGTATCGTCATCTTTCTCGTGCTGATGCTGTTTCTCCGTTCGCTGGGCTCGGCGCTCGTCATCTTCGCCACCATCGGATTCAGCGTCCTCATCGCGATCAACTTCCTCTACTTGGGCGGCTTCTCGCTGAACGTGCTCACCCTGGCCGGGCTCGCGTGGGGGTTCGGACTGGTCGTCGACAACGCGATCGTGGTGCTCGAGAACGTGGAGCGCCATCGCCAGGGCGGAAAGGGAGCCGCTCGGGCGGCTCGTGACGGCGCCCGGCAGGTGGTCCTCCCGGTTCTCGCCGCGACGGCCACCACCGCCATCGTGCTGGTGCCGTTTCTTTTCCTCCAGGGGGACCTGCGCGTCTACTATCTGCCTCTCGCATTCGCGGTCGGGTTCTCCATTATCGCCAGCCTGTTCGTCGCCTTCTCGTTCGTGCCGACCATGACGGCCCGCATCCGGGGCAGTACCGCCGGAAGCGCGGAGGCGGGGCAGGGGAGCGGGGCCGGACGCGCAGCACATGCAGACCCGTTCTACATCCGGGGATACCGGGCCCTGCTCGGCCAGGCGCTACGCCACCCGTTCCTCGTCGCTTTCGTCTGTCTCGCCTGCCTGGCCGGGAGCTGGTGGCTGTTCGACAAGCATGTCAACCGCAACGTGCGCTGGGCCTCGTTCTGGGGCCAGCAGACCTACATCAGCATCTACATCGAGTTTCCGCGGGGCG
>CAZJXR010000032.1:0-26190 GCA_964550085.1 uncultured Gemmatimonadota bacterium | reverse complement strand
GGGTTGACCCCGCTCTGCTGGATGGCCCACTGATTACACTCCGACTCGTCCGTCTGCTGCTGCTGCTGGCTCTGCCCCTGCGCCGGATACACGTAGTACTTCTGCTGCGCCTCGAGGGCGACCGGCGTCACCAGCACCGCCAGGAGTGTGGGGGTGAGGGCTAATGAGATTCGGGGCATGGCTTCCTCGTTCCCGGTTGGCGTGAGTCGACTCTCGAAAAGGAAGGGATGAACGACATCCAGGCTGTCAGTTTGTCGCCTCTCTCCGAGATGTCAAGCGGCGGCCCGCGCTGTTACATCAGTTACATCAGTGATATGGCAGGTTGGACGTAGCCCCCGAGAGCGGCATTCCGTTGATTCCGTTAACTTTCTGGGTCCAGGCTGCGATCCGAGCTTGGAGGTGCCCCAATGCGACGCCCCGCAGCGTACCGGTCAGCACTGTTTCCCGGCCCGTGGCTTGGGCTGTGGCTTTCTGTGGTGTCGTGTGCGGGTGACTCGACGGGGCGCGCGACGGTGGAGATCGTGGAGCCCGCGGACGGAGCGGCGGCCCAGGCCCGCGACGTGCGCGTCGTTCTGCGCGCCACCGCGGTCGAGATCGCCCCTGCCACGGACGAGAGGGAGGGCACGGCCCACCACCACCTGTTCGTGGATCGCGGCCTCACGCCGGTCGGCGACACGATTCCCGCCGGGGTGACCGGGATCATACATCTGGGCCGCGGTCAGGCCGAGTTCCTGCTCCGTGGGCTGGCGCCGGGCGAGCACACGGTGATCGCCATGCTGGGCGACCGGGGACACGTGCCGCTGGAGCCGCTCAAGGTCGACACGGTTCGCTTCACGGTGGCTCCCTGAGGCTCACCCCGCCAGGGTTGCCTCCAGGGATTCGAAGATCAGCGGGCGGCACCAGCGGTGTCCTATGATGGCGTGGGTACCGCCACGTAACGCCGCGCCGAGGGCGAGTCAGACCTCCAGCACGCAGTCGATCGTTCCCTGCCCGGTGGCCTGAAAACGATCGGAGTCGGGCTCGTCGAACCACTGCCCATCCTTGCCAAGATACCGGAAGTGAATCCGCTTCCCTCGCCGAACCGTGATCGCTGTCGAGAACGTCTGATTGCTGCGACGGCGGAGCGGGTTCGCGTACGGATCCCAGTCGTTGAAGTCGCCGACCACCGAGGTCTTGCCATGGGCGTGGTCCGGCGGCAGCACGAAGGTGATCTTGACCGAATCGTTGCCGCGCAGCTCCTGTCTGCGGATCATGCTCCCTTGGGGGTTGATGTTCTGACATCCGACCGAGTCGACGCCGCCGAATCAATACACCGAGTTGGCTTCCGGCGTCTATCGGCATCTTGGCAGAATCGCAGCGAAGCGGCAACGGTGACGTTTGCCGACCCGGCCGGTCCGAGGGCATTTTCTTCGCGCGGCGGTCGCCGACTCCGCCAGCCGAGCGCGGGGAACGACCGGGAGGGCGGAATCGAGGCATAGCGAGCATGTGGCACGACGACATTCTGGGCACGATCGGGAACACCCCTCTGGTGCGCGTCAACCGGCTCGCCGCCGGGCTGCCGTGCACGGTTCTGGCGAAGCTCGAGTTCTTCAATCCCGGCGGATCGGTCAAGGATCGGATCGGCGTGTCGATGATCGAGGCGGCGGTCGAAGCCGGCGAGCTCGAGCCCGGCGGAACGATCATCGAGGGGACGAGCGGCAATACTGGCGTCGGTCTGGCGATCGCGGCCATCGCCCGCGGGTACCGGTGCGTCTTCACCACCACCGACAAGCAGAGTCCGGAGAAGATCGCCATCCTGCGGGCGCTGGGCGCGGAAGTGATCGTGTGCCCCACAGCGGTGGCGCCCGACGACCCGCGCTCCTACTACTCGGTGGCTCGTCGCCTCGCCGCCGAGATCCCCAACTCCGCGTACCTCAACCAGTACGACAACCCCGCCAACATGGAAGCACATGTGCGGACGACCGGCCCCGAGCTGTGGGAGCAGACAGAGGGAAGGGTGACGCACGTCTTCGTGGGCGCCGGCACGGGCGGGACCATCTCGGGAGTGGCGGCCTACCTCAAGCAGCAGAACCCCGAAGTGAAGATCATCGGGGTCGATCCGTACGGCTCGGTCTATTGGAAGTACTTTCACACCGGCGACTTCGACCCGGCGGAGATTTACCCGTACGTCACCGAGGGCGTCGGCGAGGACATCCTGGCCGGCAACATGAACTTCGACATCGTCGACGACTACGTGCGGGTCACCGACAAGGAGGCCATGCTGATGACGCGTCGGCTGTGCGAGGAGGAGGGGATGTTCCTCGGCGGCTCGTGCGGGATGGCGATGGCCGGCGCCCTCCAGTGGCTGGAGGATCACCGGGAGGAGCTGTCCGAGGGCGATGTGGCCATCGTGATCATGCCCGACGGCGGCTATCGGTCGCTCGGCAAGGTGTACAGCGACGTCTGGATGCAGGAGCACGGCTTTCTGGAGGAGGAAGCGGTCCAGACCGCGGAGATGCTGGTCGAGCAGCGACCGGCTCGCGCCGCGGGTCGGCAGCTCGTCTCCGTCTCGGTCGACACCACCCTGGCGGACGCGATCGAGGTCATGCGACAGTACGACATCTCCCAGGTCCCGGTTACCGAGAACGGCAACGTGGTCGGGGGCCTGGTCGATCAGGACATCCTCCGCTGCCTGATCCGTGATCCCGACGCACGCGCCCACCTGGTGCGCGACGTGATGGGGGCGCCGTTCCCGATCGTCGAGGGATCCAGCCCCGTCCACGACTTCGCCGGTCGCCTCGGCGGTGACAATCCCGCCGTGCTGGTGCGGCAGCGGGACGGCGAGCTGTCGATTCTCACCCGATCCGATCTCATCGGAACGCTGGGCACCTGATCCGGCGGATCACCGGGCTTACGCCGAAACAGCTCACCGACGACCACACGGCATCCACCTGCATCGTGCCGTCGGACCTCGGTGCGGCGGATCGGGTACACGCGTGGTTGCTGCCGGTAGTTCCGGGCTCGAGGCGGTCGAGGCTCGGTTGGCGGTTCGCCCTGCGGAGTGATTCGAGGTGGGGATCGAGAGTGTGACAAACGACGCCGGGGCGTCCGGGCCGGAATGGTCTCGGCGCGAGTTCCTCACCACCAGCTTCGGCGCGCTGGCCGCCACATCGCTGCTGGGCTGCGGCAGTTCCGCCACCGATCCGAGTCCGCCGGGCAGCTCGGAACCCGACCCGAGGCTCACGGCCCAGCCGGGCCAACCGACCAAACAGCCCGTCCTCGGACGCAGCTTTCTCGAGCTCGGCGACCCCCGGGATGGATTCATGTTCGTGCCGCAGAGCTACTCCCCGGACACGCCGGTGCCGCTGCTGGTGGCCCTGCATGGCTCCGCCTCGTCGGCCAGCTTCTGGGTCCGATACGAGGATGAGGCCGAGGCCCGGCGCATGGTCCTGCTGGCTCCCGACTCCCGCTCCGAGACGTGGGATCTGGTGGAGGGCACTCTGGGCCCCGACATTCGCTTCATCGACCGCGCGCTCGCGCACGCGTTCGACCGGGTGCGGGTGGATCCGTCGCGGATCGCGCTGGCCGGGCTGTCGGACGGCGCCTCGTACGCGATCTCCATCGGGGTATCGAACGGCGACCTGTTCACCCATCTGATCGCGCACTCGCCCGGCTTCTTCATTCCCTTCGATCCGATCGTAGGAATGCCGCGGATTTACGTGTCGCACGGTTCGCAGGATCCCGTACTTCCGGTCGCGACCACTCGAGACCTCATCGTGCCCAACTTCCAACAGGCCGGCTACGAGGTGCGGTACGACGAGTTCGACGGGGGCCACGAGATTCCCGCCGAGATCACGGAGTCTTCTCTGGACTGGTTTCTCGGTTCGGTTCCGTCGAGCACTGCGCGGGGGGACGGCGTCTGAGGCCGGGACGCCGGTCAACAGTGCCGAGACAAGGAAGAATGAAACCACGGGCGCGCGGTAGATCTCGCGCAGCGCTGCGCGCCGTCGGCCCGATCCGGAAGACCCTGGAGGGCTCCGCCCCGGCCGCGGACGGCTGAAACGGCGCGTCCGAGCAACTCCTTCCGATCCGCGCACCGGGCATATCGGGACGCGTACGGCAGCGACCCGACGCACGTGGTGCGTGCCCCCGGGCGGGTCAATCTGATCGGCGAGCACATCGACTACGCGGGATTCCCCGTCTTCCCGATGGCCGTGCAGCGGCAGATCGCGCTCGCCTTTCGCGCCATCGATGAGCCGGTGTGCCGGGCCGTCTCGACCGCGCCGGACCTGTCCGCGTGTGCGTTCCGGCTCGACGGAGCGTTCGCACCCGGGCCGGCCGGCTTCTGGGAGAACTACTTCAAGGCGGCTGCGGTCGGGCTCTCCGAGCGCGGAGTGCGCCTGTGCGGCATCGAGGCGGCCGTCGCCTCGAACCTGCCGATCGCCGCCGGCCTCGGCTCCTCGTCCGCGCTGGTGGTCGCCGCCGCCCTGGCGCTTCTCACCGCGGCCGACGAGGAGATCCCGCCCCTCGAGCTTGCCACATGCCTGGCCGACGCCGAGCAGTTCACCGGCACCCGAGGGGGCGGGATGGATCAGGCGATCTGCCTGTGCGGGCGCGAGGGCGAGGCCTCGCGGATCGAGTTCAACCCCCTGCGCCTCGAGCACATTCCGGTGCCCCTCGGGTGGCGCTTTGTCGTCGCCTTCAGTCTCGTCGAGGCCCGCAAATCAGGGGCGGCGCAGCGGACCTACAACGCGCGGCGCGCCGAGGTGGAGGAGGCGCTGGCGAGGGTCCGCGCGGGCGCACCGCCTATCGATCGACGGCTCTCCCGCCGCTACCGACACGTTGCCGGGGAGGCGGAGCGCGTAACCCGAGCGATCGACGCCATGCGGGGTGCGGATCTCGAGGGCTTTGGGACGCTCATGACGGAGTCGCACGTCAGCCTGCGCGACGACTTCGAGGTCAGCGTCCCGGAGCTGGATGAGCTGGTCGAGCTCGCGCTCGAGGCCGGGGCGGCCGGGGCACGGCTGACGGGGGCCGGCCTCGGCGGGTCGGTGGTGGCCCTCTGCGAGGCGGCCGGCGTGGCCCGCGTGCTCGAGGCGTGGGCCGAGCGCTTCTACGGGCCACGCGGAGTGACGACCGACTGGGGGATGGATCGGCGCGGCCCGGCAACCGACATCAGCCCAAGAGGTCCGTTGTTCGCAGCCGTGCCGTCGCCCGGCGCTTCGATCCATCGCGTGTAGCCTTGTTTCTTTAACAGAGACGGTCGCCGGTTGACCGTCGTGTCCGGACCGGTCAGTGGAAGTCGCGGCTGCCGGCCCCCTCCGGTCGTAGCCTCAGCGTGGGTCTCCACAGCTCCTCCGCTACCAGGTGGACGACGCCGTCCTGCTTCTGGATCATCCCGCTGATGCCGAGGAAGGTCGCCGTCTTCGCTACCAGGGCGTAGCGCTCGAACACGTTCTTCCACAGCACGACGTTCACGAACCCGGTCTCATCCTCGAGGGTCATGAACACGACGCCGGAGGCGGTGCCGGGGCGCTGGCGGCAGATCACGATCCCCGCGTAGCGGGCCTGCTGGCCGTTCCGCATGGCGGCCACGGTCCGCGCGTCGGGCAGCCCCTTCGCCCTCAGCTCCTCGCGCAGAGGCGCCAGCGGGTGGCCCCGGGTGCTGTGGTGGCTGGCCTCGTAGTCCCAGGCGATCGTCTCGAACAGGCTGAGCTCTTGAAAGAGGGGCAGCGGCTCGGCACTCTCGAGCTCCAGACCGTCGGTCGATGCGTGCACGGCGCCCTGCGCGTCCCACAGCGCCGCGCGCCGCCGGCCCTCGAGCGGAGTGAAGGCACCCGCTTCGGCGAGGCGCCGCAGGGCTCCCTCGTCGAGTCGTGTCCGGCGGGCGAAGTCCTCGATAGTGGTGAACGGCCGCTCGCTGCGAACCGTCTGGATCGGAGGCCAGTCCCGCGTCTCCGACAGCCCCTTCACGTAGCGGAGCCCCATGCGGACCGCGTGGACCCGCCGGGTCGTTTGACTGAGCCCGACGACGGGCTCGAGGGTGCAGTCCCAATCGCTGTGCGCCACGCTGATCGGACGCACCACGATCCCGTGGCGCTTCGTGTCCTCCACGATGGTGGCCGGCTGATAGAACCCCATCGGCTGCGCGTTGAGGAGCGCGCAGGCGAACACGTCCGGATAGTGACACTTGAGCCACGAGGTGGCGTACGCGATGAGGGCGAAGCTCGCCGCGTGACTCTCCGGAAACCCGTATTCACCGAAGCCGCGGATCTGCTCGAACACCCGCTGCGCGAACTCAGGCTTGATCCCCTTGGCGACCATGCGGCGGATGAGGCGGTCGCGGTGGCGCTCGATGCGCCCGCTCCGCCGCCAGGCGGCCATGTCCCGGCGCAGTTGGTCCGCTTCGCCCGGCGTGTAGTCGGCGGCCACCACCGCGAGCTGCATCACCTGCTCCTGGAAGAGCGGGACGCCGAGCGTCTTTCGGAGCACCGGCTCGAGGCACTCGTGCGGGTACTCGACTATTTCCTCCCCGTTGCGGCGCCTCAGGTAAGGGTGGACCATGCCGCCGGTGATGGGGCCCGGCCGCACGATGCTGATCTCGATCACCAGGTCGTAGTAGTCGCGCGGCTTGAGGCGCGGGAGCATCGCCATCTGGGCGCGACTCTCGATCTGGAACACGCCCACCGTGTCGGAGCGACAGATCATGTCGAAGGTCGCGGGATCGCGGGCGGGGATGTCGGCCATGGAGAGGCGTTCTCGGTAGTGCCTCCGCAGCAGATCGAAAGAGAGGTCGAGCTGGGTGAGGGCGCCGAGACCCAGCAGGTCCACCTTGAACAGCCCCAGCTCCTCCAGATCCTCTTTGTCCCACTGGATGACGGTGCGGTCTTCCATGGTGGCGTTCTCGATCGGCACCAGGTCGTGGACCGGCTCGTGGCCGAGCAGAAAGCCGCCCGGATGGATGGAGAGGTGACGGGGGAAGTCCTGGATCTCGTCGGCGAGGCGGACCAGGTGCGTGTGGGCCGTTCCGCCCGTATCGAGACCGACCTGCTCGATGCTCCCCGGATCGATCGCGTCGTAGTGGAAGAGTCGCTTTGCCAGACGATCGATCGAGGTTTCCGGCAGGCCGAGTGCCTTCCCGACCTCTCGCACGGCGGAGCGACTGCGGTATCGGACGACGTTGGCCACCATGGCGGCCCGGTCGCGCCCGTACTTCTCGTACACGAACTGGATCACCTCCTCGCGCCGCTCGTGCATGATGTCGAGGTCGATGTCGGGGGGCTCGGCGCGCTCGCGCGAGATGAAGCGCTCGAACAACAGCTCCACCCGGGTGGGGTCGACGGCGGTGATCCCCAGGCAGTAGCAGACGGCGGAGTTGGCGGCCGAGCCCCGTCCCTGGCACAGGATCCCGTTGCGACGGCAGAACTGCACGATTTCCCACATGGTCAGGAAGTAGCCGCAGTAGTCGAGCTCATCGATGAGGACGAGCTCCTTGTCGATCTGCTCGCGCACGGGGGGCGGGATGCGACCGCCGAATCGCTCGCGCGCGCCTTCGTGGGTGAGCTGGCGCAGCCACTCGGAGGAGGTCGTGCCGTCGGGGAGGCGCTCGGATGGATACCGGTAGCGGATCTCGCCCAGCGAGAAGGTACAGCGCGACGCGATCTCCCGGGTGCGCTCGACGGCCGTCGGGTCGTCGGCGAACAGCCGCTCGAAGCCGTACGGCGCCTTGAGGTCGTGCTCGGCGTTGGCGCGGAGGAGACGGCCGGCTTCGGGCAGGATGACCCCATGGCGGATGCAGGTCAGGACGTCCTGGAGGTCGCGCCGCGCCGGGGTATGGTAGAGGACCTCGGTTCCGGCGACCACCGGGATTCCGGCCCGCGCGGCCCGCGCGCGCAGTCTCCCCTCCCGCGGCACCTCGTCGGCGCGGCGGTGCCGGGTGACGAGGGCGTACAGGCGATCGCCGAACGCGTCGCGCAGGTCGGAGAGCAACTCGCCACCCGCGGCCGCGACGGAATCCCGACGGATTCCGTCGATCCCCCACAGGGCGATGAGGCCGGCGGCATGCTCGCACACCTCCGGCCGGCCGACCGAGCACTCGCCCTTCGGATTGCGGAGCCTCCCGCGGGTGATCAGCCGGCACAGGTTGGCGTAGCCGCCGCGGTCCATGGCCAGCAGGACGATGCGGGATTCGTCGGTCAGCGTCATCTGGGCGCCGAAAAGGAGGTGCACTCCCAGCTTGCGGGCCTGCACGTGCCCCCGCACCGCGCCGTACACACCGTCCCGGTCGGTGAGAGCGATGGCCGGCAGTCCGAGCGCGTGGGCCCGCTCGACCAGCTCCTCGGGGTGCGAGGCGCCCTCCAGGAAGGAGTAATTGCTCTTACACCACAGGGGTACATACGCCATCAGAACGGGATCCCCCCCTTCACGGGGCGTACATCGGCCATCAGCGGCTACTCGATCTCTCCCTGCAGGTACCAGCGCCTACGCCGGCGGTCGTAATAGATCCACACGCACTCGTCATCGCGGGTGCGGGCGAAGTAGTAGTCGCGGTGCACGGTCCTCGCCCACCACCCGCCGGAGACGGCGTACGGGCCGCTGAAGTGGACCACGTGGCCGTGCTCGAAGCCGCGCAGCAGCCAGCCGTCCGGTTCGCTCCGGGGCCGGGGCGGGAGCCGGAGGGGGCGAGAGTGGATGCGGCGAACCAGGAAGCCCGCCTCCGTACGTGCGGGAGCCGGATACTGCACCCTCTCCACCGGCTCCCAGCTGAAACTCGCCTCCGGGAGGTGCCGCTCCTTGAGCCGTGCGCGCACCACCGCGCGGTCTCCGAATTGGGCCCGGACGCGCGCCACCGCGCGGTCGGCGGCCTCGAGGTCCCGTCGCCTCTGCTCCCTGAAGATGAGGAGCTGTTCCGGGGTGGCGTGGGCCGGGCGAACAGCGAGACTCAGCTCCACCACTCCGGCGGCGAGCTCCCCATCCATCAGCCGCAGATGCACCAGGTTCATGATCTGGGCGGCGTCGAGGGTCGGCGCCGCGGTGCGGATCCGCTCGATCCGCTCCCGGGCGCCGGTACGGTCGAGGAGATCCAGGGCGAGCCGGATCCGGATTTCGGTCAGTGCCTGCTGCCGCTCGGCCAGCGTGTCCAGCAGCCGGTCGAGCTGGCGCTTGACGGCGAACAGCAGCCGGTGAAGATCGGTCTCGGGCGGCTCCAGCTCTTCGCCCCGCACCAGGGGCTCCTCGATCGGTTCCGGCTGGAGGGGGAGCGTCAGCTCGCCCGCGGCGAGCCGGTGCAGCCGGTGCGCCTCGCTGCCGTACCGGGCGCGGATGCCGCTCGGAGGCAGCCGCAGGAACTCCCCGACCGTTCGGATGCCGAGCCGGCCGAGCGTGTCGCGGAGCTTGGGGTCGATGTCCAGCGCCTCGAGCGGAGTGCGGCGGGTCTGCTCGAGCTCCTCGGGCGCGGAGCGAAACACGCTGGCTTCCCGACCGCGCGCTTGCCTCGCCGCCGCGTACGTTCCGAAGCGAGTGAACCCGACGACCACGGAGCACTGGAACCCGACCTGCCGCATGTCGCGACGCAGCTCGGCGGCCCACTTCTTCAGCGACGCGTACAGCGGCTGGAGCCCCGTCGCGTTGAGCCAGAAGGTTCCGGGCTGCTCGGCTGCGGGCTCGACCTCGGGGCTGAAGCGGCGCAACCGGTCGGCGAGCCGCACGACGCCCCGGTCGATCTCGGCGGTCGGGATCTCCCCCGCCCGCAGGTCGCTGGCCAGGGCGAGCCCCGCGTTGTACCGCATGCCGGGGAGGACGCCGCGGCGGCGCGCTTCATGGTTGGCCCACAGGATGAGGCCCTGCGGCTTGTCCCGGTCGACCACAGCGGCGGGGAGACTCCTCCAGCCGGGGTGGCGGGCCAGGAGCAGCTGGAGGGGGAGGGCCGGAAAGTCAACGCAGGCCAGCCGGTCCACAGAACAGCTCCGTGTGCTTCCAGCCCGGTCCTCGACGCTTGTCCTTGAGGACCTGCACCGTGCAGGCGTAGCGGGGACTCCACGTCCCTTCCGCCACCTCCTCGCCTTTCGTCACCTCCCCGGAGCCGGTCGGCTCGCGGACCGCCACACCGCCGCCAATCGGCCGGACCGTCTCTCTGACATCGATCGACTCGCGGATCGCCTCTCCACGCAGCGAGATGAGCGACCCCAGGGAGGGGAGCTCCCTTCCCTTGCGCGTCAGACACAGGACCGCGGCTCCGTGCTTCTGGGCCAGGCCGACGAGACGCACCTGCATCGGGATCGGGATCTCGGCGCCAGCGCCCAGATCCAGCACCAGCAGCCCGAAGGCGCCCGACCGCGCCAGCAGCTCGGCGGCGCGCGGCAGGTGGAGCATCTCGGACAGACGAACGACCACCAGCGCGTCCAGGTCCACTCCACCGGCGGCCGCATCGGGGGGGAAGAACGAGCTGGTAGTGGAGGTGAGCCACGCCACCGGCTCGCCGCGGCGCTGCGCATCGAGGACGAGCGCGAAGCCCAAGGTGAGGCACGCCGCCGCCCCCGTTCCCGAGAGTTCGGTCAGGCATCCGGCCAGGGCGGGAAGCTTCCATTCGGCCGGTGGGGCCGGGGCTGGAGTGGCACGGCGGAGCGATTCGATCGAGACGACGGCGGGCTGCGACATCTGAAAAACTCGCGAAACGACGGTTCTGCCCCTCGAGACGACAGGTCCTGTCTTCGAGGCGACAGGGCTGCCCTCCCGTACGAAAACCGAAGATAAACCGAAGATCGAGCCGGATCAAGTCTCTGGGAAGGCCCGTGCTTGAACGTCGAGAAAGGCACGCAGGGTGTGGCGGACTTACATTCGTCGACAGGCGCGGACAACCGGGTTGCGGGCCCGGTGTGCGCGGGTCGCTCAACTACACAATATGAACCACGCAATCCCGACAGATCATGTTGATCCTTGTCCAACACGGCGAGGCCGCACCTGAGGACGTTGATCCTGAGCGACCTCTCACCGAACGTGGCCGTGAGGCAGTGAAGCGCGTCGCGACCCACCTGGCAGAGCGCGGTGTCCGCCCGGCCGCCATCTGGCACTCTGGAAAACTGCGCGCAAGGCAGACCGCGGAGCTGATGGGAGCCGCCCTCGAAGTCGGCGAACTGCGCTCGGCGAGCGGAATGGCGCCGCTCGACGATCCAGCCCCGCTCGCGCAGAGCCTCTCCGACGCAGGCGACGTGATGCTCGTTGGGCATCTTCCCCATTTGAGCCGTCTGGTGTCGCTTCTCCTGGTGAGAGCGCCAGAGCCCGAGGTCGTGCGGTTCCAGACGGGCGGTGCGGTGGCGCTGGATTCGGACGAAGGCGCGTGGCGGGTCGTCTGGTTCGTCACCCCGGACCTCGTCTGACCGACTCGCGGTCACCGGCTGCCGGACGAATGATCTCGCGGGGGGGACGGACGAGCGGGGCGGGCCCGTGTTACGTCTTTTCCAGTGCCGCGAGTGCCGTCCTCACTGAGTCGACCTGCGCCCTGAGGGTCGGTTCCGGATCGCTCCGCAGCGCCAGGTAATGTCGGTAGGCGCGGATCGCGCCCTCCCGGTCCCCGGTCTGGGCCGCCAGCCTCCCTTCCAACCGCAGCGAAGTGGCGAGCAGCAGATTCGAGCTGTCAAAGTCGTACACACGGCGTCGGACCGCGGTCAACGCTTGCCGGGGCTTCCCCAGCCGCTCGTTCAGGCGCGCCGCGGCCAGGTTGGCCGGCAGTACGAGAGCCGTGAACAGAGCGTCCGGTCCCGTGGCAAGGATCGAGTCCAGCCGTGCCAGCCGTTGGGCGGCGTCGGACTGCCCTCGGAGCGTGGACTCGATCGCTTCCAGGAGGACGGCGCAGACTGGTCCCGTATCCTTCAATGGTGCCCGCGTGTCCGCCGCCCGCAGCCGTTGGATCGCCCCCCGTACGCTGCGGCTCTCGCCGTTCCACAACCGCCATTGCGCGACCGTACACAGGTCAGCCAACCGCGCTTCCGGTCGCGGAGTATCTCCCGACCCGAACGCCGAAGCGCTCAGGGACTCGAGAGCAGCGGAAGCGGCCGCAGAATCACCGTCACCATACAGCGCCGTTAGTACCAGCGCGCTGTGCGCCTCCAGACGCGGGATTTCGTTATCGTGGAGCTGCGAATCCCGTAGCCTCTCGGCCGCCGCCGCCGCATCGGTCGGCCGGCCGCGGAGCAGCTGAAGGATGAAGTTCTCTCGCAGAACTCGGCGATGCGTCGACGGTGTGAGGCCGCGGGTGCGGAGGACCGCCATCACCCGCTCTGCGTCCTCGACCTCGACCGCATCCTGAATCGCCGCTCTCAAGATCTGAAGCAGCTCGCCGTCGGCCAGCGTGTCCAGCCCGGCTCGGATTCCTGCCAGCATCGCTGTGTCGCCTTCCGCCGCCGCCGCACGCCAGGAGAGGAACGACCGGATCCCGCCGGTCGGCTCCCGCCGGAGATACGCTTGCTCAAGCCGCTTCGCCTCCTCCGCTTCATTCAACGAGTACAGAAGAGGGACGAGATGCTGATATGCAGGAGCGTAGGAGGAATCGGCTTCCAGGGCACGACGGAACTGGGCGGCGGCCAGTTCTCTTCCGTCCCAGAGTTCGAGCAGGGCGTGCCAGTGATACAACCGATCGGCGTACATGTAGCGGAGCTCTACCCGGTCGGGCGACATGTCCAGCAGGCGGCGACGCGCGAGGAGGCGTTCCGCTTGCGGGTAAGGGGCCGGATAGTCCGGCCCCAGCGCCGTCGTCACAATGGCGCGGTCGCGGTCGTCTAGCCGCTCGCGTCCGCGCCACGCAAGCTCCAGCATCCGGGCGCTCCCGATTCGCGGCGAGAACCAGGCGGCCCGGTACGCGTAGACGGCCGCGAGGGCGAAGGTCGAATCGATCTCGACGGCCTCGCTGAACCGGTCGTAGGCGTCCTGGTAGCGGGCGGCGCGGAACGCCACCCGGCCTTCGAGATACGCCCGAAGCGCGGGAAGCGACATGGTCGCCAGCACGCCGAGCGGACGATGATCTTCGCCCGCCGCCAGGATCAGGAGCCTGGCGGTCAACTGGTCGACGATGAACAGGATGCTGTCGGCTGGACCCTGCACGGTGGCGCGGGCGTCGATCCTTCCCTCCGGGACGGTGAGGAGCGCTGCGCTCAGGATCATCGATGCTGGTGTCCCCACCACCTCGCCGATCAGCAGCTGCTCCGCTCCCACCCGCCGCGCCAGCTCGAGCGCACCCGACTCCGGAAGATCGCGATCCCCGGAGCCGCCGACGCTCTGCCACCCCGCCAGCACCGTGGCGGGCGCGATCGCCCGCAGACCACCCTCGCCGGTGAGCTTGGTCGACAGCAGATCGACCATTCCCTCACGCAGATAGCTGAGCGACGCATCGGCGCCGGATACGCGGAACGGCAGGACGGCGACCGCCCCGGGCGGCGGAGTGGGTGCGAGGGGCGGCCCCAAGCGTGGCATCACTGCCAGCACCACCAGCGCGACCGCTGCCGCTCCCGCGCCGATCAGCAGCCGGGCCCGGTGCCGTCGGATGTGATACCGGATCCGGTAGCCACGCGACTCCGATCGAGCGGTTACGGGCCGGCGCTCGAGATGGCCCTCGAGGTCGAGAGACAATGATTTCGCTGACGGATAGCGACCCGCCGGTTCCTTACGGAGCGCTTTGAGCGTGATGGCGTCGAGGTTTCCGCGCAGGCGCCTGCGCACACGTCGCGGTACCCGGGCGCTCGGCGGCGCCACGGGCTCGCGGCACACGACACGCTCGATGTCGGTCACGGATCGGCTGTTGACCCGGTACGGCCTCACCCCGCAGAGCAGCTCGTACAGCAGCAACCCGATCTGATACACATCGGAAGCCTCCGTCACCTCCTCGCCGAGCACCTGTTCCGGGCTGGCGTAGTCGGGGGTCATCAGGCGGACACCCGTCCGGGTGCGCACGGCCTCCGATTCCGAGCCCAGCAGTCGGGCGATGCCGAAGTCCAGGAGCTTTGCCGTCCCCTGCTCGTCCACCAGGATGTTCGCGGGCTTGAGGTCACGGTGGATCACACCGTGCAGGTGCGCGTGGTGCACCGCCGCGCACACGGCCTGGACAAGCCGCAGCCGTTCCTGGAGCGACACCCCGTGCCGGTCGCAGTAGTCGGTAATCGGAACGCCACGGACGTACTCCATCACCAGATACGGGCGGCCGTCGGTCGTGCTTCCGCCGTCGATCAGCCGGGCGATGTTCGGATGTTCGAGATCGGCGAGGATCTGGCGCTCCGCCCGGAATCGGGCCAGGATGTCGTCGGTGTCGAGCCCGCGGCGCAGTAGCTTGAGGGCCACCAGGCGCTCGAACGCGCCATCGGCCCGTTCTGCCAGGTAGACGGTACCCATGCCGCCGCGCGCCAGTCGACGCGCGAGGCGGTATCGGCCAATCCGCCGCTCCGCCGGTTGCGCCGCCCCGTCCCCGTCCTGCGGGGAGTCAACGGCGCGCTCGGAGATGGCCTGTTCGAGCGTGTGGCCGATGAACTCCGGGATCCCCTCGAAGCAGCTCTCGGCGGCGACGGCGGCGCAGAGTAGCTCCTCGACCCGTCGCCTCAGGTCCGGCCGCCCGGCGCATTCGAGCCGGAGCAACTCCTCCCGCGCTGTGGACAGCATCTCGAGCGCCGCGGCGAACAGCGCATCCGCCTCCGTCCACGAGTAAATCGCCAAGGCTCGTTCCATGCGTGTCGTGCCTCCGGGGACCTGGTTCGTCCAACCTAAGCGGTGGAGTTCGCCGGCGGTGATCCGAGATCAGCACTTCACGTGCCGCGGGCAACACGCTTCTCCGAACTCTCCCACTCCGGCCTGGGGGGCGTGGACCGGACTCCGCGACCTTACTCGAACCGCACGCGCGGCAGAGCGCGAAACAGTCCGATCGCCGCCGCCACGGACAGCGACGCCGCCACCATCGCCTGGCCCCCCCGTCCGTACAGGGCATAGCCGGTCCCGAACAGAGCGCCATACACGACGATCAGCCCCAGCCCCCAGCAGGTGAAACCCGCCGTGATCTCGCTTCGTGCCCCGCGCTCCTCCTCCCCGATTTGCACCGCGCGTCGCCACCCGCGACCGTAGGGTCGGATCCGGTCGTAGAACGCCTGCAGGGTGTCGCGCGAGGTCGGTGCGGTGAGCAGCGTCACGCCGAGCCAGCCGATCGTCGTCACCCCGACCCCGATCAGGAGTGCCGCCGAAGGGTGGAGCGAGGGAAGCCCGAGTGCCGGGTGCACGAGCTCGAGGTAGACTGCGACCGAGAACGAGATCGCCATGGCCGAGATCTCGCTCCAGGCGTTGACCCGCCACCAGAACCAACGGAGGAGGAAGATGAGCCCGGTCCCGGCCCCGATCTGAAGCAGGATGCGGAAGGCCTGCAGCGCGTTGTTCAGCCACAGCGACAGGAGCAGGGCGAGGACGATGAGTCCCACCGTGACGACGCGGGCGACCTGCACGTAGTGGTGCTCGCTCCGGCCCGGAGCCACGAAACGGCGATAGAAGTCCTCGACCACGTACGAGGCTCCCCAGTTGAGGTGGGTGCTGATCGTGGACATGTAGGCCGCGGCGAGGGAGGCGACGACCAGGCCGAGCAGGCCGTGGGGCAGGAAGACCAGCATGGCTGGGTACGCCAGGTCGTCGCGCAGGATCGAAGCGTCGACGCCCGGAAAGCGTGCCGCGAGGTCGCCCAGCGTCGGGTAGACGAGGATCGACGCCAGCGCGACCACGATCCAGGGCCACGGGCGGAGCGCGTAGTGCGCGACGTTGAACCACAGGGTGGCCCGCATCGCGTCGCGCTCGTCACGGGCGGCCAGCATCCGCTGCGCCACGTAGCCGCCCCCGCCGGGCTCCGCGCCCGGGTACCAGGTCGCCCACCACTGCACGGCGATCGGGATAAGGAACACGGGCAGCGCCACCCGCCAGTCGGCGAAGTCCGGTACGAGAGCCAGCTTGTCGCCCAGCGCCGGGTTCGAGACCAGGCCGGAGAGCCCCCCCACCTCAGGCAGGGCGAGGGCATAGCAGGCGGCCGCAATCGCTCCCGCCATCGAGACGCCGAACAGCAACAGGTCGGTGACGACCACACCCCACAGGCCCGATGTGGCGGAGTAGATGACCGTGATCGCCCCGGCGATCACCACGGTGGTGTACTTGTCCAGCCCGAGCAGGACTCCGCCGATCTTGATCGCCGCCAGCGAGACGGTGGCCATGATCATCACGTTGAAGAACACACCGAGATACAGGGCGCGAAAGCCGCGCAGAAAGGCAGCCGGCCGGCCGCTGTAACGCAACTCGTAGAAGCCCATGTCGGTCATGACGCCAGAGCGACGCCACAGCCTGGCGTAGAAAAATACCGTCAGCATCCCCGACAGGAGAAACGACCACCACAGCCAGTTCTGGCTCACGCCGCCGGTCCGCACCATGTCGGTCACCAGGTTCGGCGTGTCGGTCGAAAAGGTGGTGGCGACCATCGACGTCCCGAGCAGCCACCAGGGGAGCTTGCGACCCGAGAGGAAGAACGAGGTCGTGTCGGCGCCGGCCCTGCGGACGAACACCACCCCGATGGCGAGAACGATGAAGGCGTAGACGCCAACGACCGCCCAGTCGGTGGCGTTGAGCTGCATTCAACCGTCCTCGGCGCGCCGGGAGGGCTCGCGCAAGACGGAGCGAAAGGTGGCCGGAGCGTCGCCGCGCGCGATCCGGCTCGCAATGCGGTCGCGAACGAGCGCCAGGTCCTCGGCCCAGGTGAGGCCGAACCACTCCTCCGATGCGGAGATGACGCGGACGGTCGTCTCTCCCCGGCCGATCAGGACATCGATCGCCTCGTTGAGACGAAACTCGTCCGGCGCGGGTCGAGCCCGCGCCCGGAAGCGGTCGAACGCCGCTCGCAGAGCAGGGAACAGCTCCGGCCTCAGGCCCCACAGGTTCATCGAAACCGGCTCCGCGCCGCTGAGGGTCACTCGCTCGCCGGAGGCCGTGCGTCCCACGGCTCCTCCTTCGCTCGCTCGCACGTCGAGCAGCTCGCTCAGGCTCTCGAGATACCCGGCCGCGTCGCAGCGAACGACGGCCCGTGAGACGCCGCCGGCGGACGACAGGGTATCGCGCAGCCGGTACACGGTGAGGAGATTGTCGCCGGTGGGATCGCCGAGGTGCCGGCCAAGCGCGGCGTACGAGCTCGCCCCGTAAAAGTCGTCGGCGTTGGCGACGACGAACGGGCCGCTGAGCCACGACTCGGCACACAGCACGGCGTGCCCAGTACCCAGCGCCTCGTCCTGGCGGACCCACGCCGCGCCGACCCCCGATCCGAGTCGCCGTGCGAAATGCTCGCGCAGCGGGGATTCCAGATCCGGGCGGACGACGATCACGGGAGGGCCGAGGCCGGCGCGCAGGGCATCGCAGACCGCGAGCTCGAGGAGGGTAGTTCCGCCCGGGCCGACCTCAGCCAGCGCCTTCGGGCCCCCGAACCGCGTTCCGAGTCCCGCGGCGAGAATGAGAAGGGTCGGTGGCATGGAGGCAAATGGGGTGGCGTGCCGCCTCGCCGCAAGATGAGGAGGGAAGGGCGTTGTTTAGAGGCAGTTCAGAGACAAATGCGCTCTTGTCAATTTAACGATTCTAAATCAGACTAAACGTCCACAAAGCTCGCAGCTGTGCTGCGCGAGCCCCACTATCAGTGCCACAGTCGCTTCAGGTCCGGTTCCGACTGCACGACATCGATCAGGAACAGGGGCACCATCTCCTCATCGTGCGAGCACGCCTGACAGGCGAGCAGCCGTCCCTGAGTCTCACCTTCCCGGGTGACGTCCGCCCGCTGCCCGCAGCGAGGGCATGCGTATTCGTAGACGGCCATGGCGACACCTCCTGACAGCGATGGACGCACATCCCGAGCCATGCCGACCGGGCCGCGCTATTATCCTGCGCATTGGTGGTCGCTTTGGATTCACTCGACGACGAGGTACCGGTCATGTACGCTCGCTCACACACCTCACTCGTACATCGGCTCCGGCGCGGTCTCGCCGTCTCGGCCCCATTGCTCCTCACTGCAAGCGCGTTGAAGGCACAGGGCGTCGACACGGTTCGAGTCGGCAGCCCCGCGCTGCGCGGGGTCGTGCTGCCGACCGGGACGCAGGTGGTCGAGAGCACGCTGTTGGACGGCGGCGCGCACACGTCGATCAGCACCACCACGACCACCATCTCCCGGGCCCAGGAGGAGGGAGACGAGGTGTACAGGATCCATTCGGTTCACACATCGGCGGACGGGGACACGACGGTCGGGACGATCGTCGTACGTGCCAGTGACCTCGCCCTCCTTCATCACCGGGTAAAGGCGAAGCAGGACTCTGCCGCGGTGGCATCAACGGGCCGTCACGTAACGGCTTGGGTGGTGCTACCGGGCGAGGCGGTCCGGCTCATCGACCTCGAGCTGGACCACCCGGTGTTCCCGGTCGACGGACCCCAGCCGTGGCTGGTCGGCGTCCTGCCTCTGGCGGAGGGCTACGCGGCTGCCATCCCCCGTTTTTCGCAGTGGGAGGGAGCCGAGGTGTGGGACCAGCTTTCGGTGGTCGGTTCGGAGCGGGTGGAGGTGAACGGCACCACGGTCGAGTGCTGGAAAGTGGACATGGGGCCACTCGGCCCGCCGGGCTATCGCTCGATGGCGTGGGTCGACAAGTTCAGCGGTCGTGTCGTGCAGGGCGTGCTGAGCGGCGAGCCGGGCCAGCCCGAGTACTGGGCCGTCACTCGGCCGTAGATGGCGCGAGCCGATCCTTGGTGCCGGAACGAACGCGTCTCCAGAACAAGGATTCGCACGCCCTATGACGTATCGCCCCGTACCGCCGCCGACAGGTTGTTGCCGACCGTAGGGTCCGCCGCCAGTTTGCAAGTTGTGCGCAAGGTAGTGCGCGACCCGGAAACGCGGCGGCCATCACGCCGGACCGGGATTCCCCGATTGGTTCACCATCCCGACGCCCGCGCGTTGGAAGCGCTTGGAGGACACAAACATGGTATTCAAACTGCCGGACCTGCCCTACCCCTACGACGCGCTCGAACCCCACATCGACGCGCGCACGATGGAGATCCACCACGGCAAGCATCACCAGGGGTATGTCAACAATCTGAACAAGGCGCTGGAGGGGCGCCCCGAGCTTGCCGACAAGACGGCGCTCGAGCTGCTCCTCGACCTGGACTCCGTTCCGGAGGGGATCCGGACCGCGGTTCGGAACAATGGCGGTGGTCACGTGAATCACTCGATCTTCTGGACGGTCATGTCGCCCGACGGTGGCGGCAAGCCGAGCGGTGGCCTGGGGGACGAGATCGACGAGGCCTTCGGCTCCTTCGACGAGTTCAAGAAGGCGTTCGCCGCCGCTGCGGCCGGCCGCTTCGGGAGCGGCTGGGCGTGGCTGGTGGTCAACTCCGATGGGAACCTCGCCATCACTTCCACTCCCAATCAGGACAACCCGGTCTTCACCGAAGGATCGATCCCGATCCTCGGGATCGACGTCTGGGAGCATGCGTACTACCTCAAGTACCAGAATCGACGCCCCGACTACGTCGCCGCGTGGTGGAACACGGTCGCCTGGGACCAGGTGGCGGCGTACCTGGCGATCGCGCGCGTCGAGGCCGAGATGACGAAGCTCGCTGATTGGGCACGCGCGAAGTGGGTGAAGCTGGAGGAGGCGCTGAGCCAACTCGTCGGCTAGCAGTCCGCCCCGCACGGAACTTCCGAGCCGGGGCACTCCCGCGTCGTAGACTCGGCTGATACAACCTTTTCATGGAGAGCCGGCTTCCCCCACGGGGATCCGGCTCTCCCATTATCGCACCGCGGCCTCAGCCTCGGGCCGATCATTCGAGTGCGTCCCTTCTCGCCTTGCTCCGGATGCGCGGCGCCGGATAGCTTGCCCGGCGGCCTCGTCGTGCCGGCTGCTTTCACAACCGGGCATCGGTATAGTGCCGATCCACACCCACCGACGGAGAGGGCCATGCTGCGTGTCGCTCGCCGCAGGGCAGCCGCCGTGCTGCCGATCCTTTTCTTGCTTCCCTCCATCTTGTGCGGCCAGGATCAAATCCAGGATCGGATGTTCGAGGGGGAGGCGTGCGACTACGCGGGCCTCCCCGGCTTCGTGTGGTCCGGCACGGAGAGCCGTCACACGGTGGAGGAGATCGTCTCCTACATCGCTCCGGTCTATTGGTTCTCGCCCGACGAGCCGCTGCTGCAAGGGAAGAAGGGAGCGGCGATCCGCATGCCGGAGGCGCTTCCGTGGGAGGCGAAGCCCGATTCGCCGGTCGTCTACTATCAGGTCGAGGAGATGATCGCCCTCGCGGGGGCCTCCGACCGTGCGTACGTCCCCGACACGACGGACAAAGCCAACTCGATGATCGACCTGTCGCTCGTCGGGGCGCTGCGTATCGGCTACTACGCGTACTTCCACGCCGAGGCGGGACTCGGCGCCCACGACCACGACCTGGAGGCCACCGAGTTCAAGGTCGTGGTGCTGCGCAGCTCGGGCGAATACCTGCGGGAGCACTCGACCATCCGGTGCGACGAGGAGATGTACATCCTGGCCGTCACCCGGGTGACGGGGAAAGCGCACGGGATCATCTGGTTCTGGAATGTGCTCAACGTCGACGAGGAGACGAAGTTCCCCATGACCCTCTTCATCGAGGAGGGCAAGCACGCCATCGGCACCGACAAGAACGCCGACGGCTACTTCACGCCCGGCTACGACGTCAACACGCGCGTCAACGACGCGTGGGGGACGCGGGACGTGATCAGCACGTGGACCCTGTTCAGCGGCGGATATCAATCCTACATGACGAAGGTGCGGTACGATGACACCCGCATCTTCCCGCCGCTGCCGGACGACAGCCCCCTCACCGCGCGGGTCGACAGCATCACCACGCCGGGGACGTATGCGGTGTACGAGCTCCGCCCTCTGCCTCCGGCCAGCCTGGCCGCCGACGATCCGCACCTGTACAAGTTTATGTCGGACAAGGAGGTGCCGGACTGGCCGGACATCGACCAGCGTTCGGACCTGCAGGGATTCGTCGACTGGGTGGAGGCGGGTGCTGCCGTCAAGTCGCTGTCGATCGCGCTCCGTTACAGCGGCGATCTCGGCGTCACCTTCGTCTTCCCGCTGTTCATCGTCAAAAACTACGAGGACCCGCTGAGCGGCGGCTGGCTCGTGTGGCGCATGTACCTTCAGGACACGGACCTGCGCGACTTCGGGGCACAGCTGATGTACACCCCCTCGGCTTCGCGCTGGATCGACTCCTACCTGGCGACGGGCGTCGAATGGGACGTGCGGAATTGCGTCGCCAGCAACGACCCCTCGGGCTGCCCGACGGACCCCGCCCCGGGGACGACGTCGACAAAGGCCTTCTTCACCCTCGAGACGGGGATCAAGTTCCGGGTGAACCTGGGCGGCAGCAATCTCAAGTTCCTCACCTTCTTCACCGACTTCTGGGGGCTCCGGATCGGGGTCCTGAACAAGGGGTTCCCGGATATCACGAACCTGAGCTACGTCCTCGAGTTCGGCGCCGGCTCCTGGTAACGGGGGCCGATGCGCATCGCGCTTGCAGCCGTCGTTGGCGCGTTCACCCTCCTTCGCGGGTGCGACTCGGCTCCGGCCACGGATCGGGCGTCCGCCGTCCCGCCGCCGGAGTCCGTTGTCTCGGCTCACCCGGAGTCACGTCCGTCCGCCCGGCAGGATTCCCGTGCGTCGCCCACGCCGGATCAGTCCCTCCCGCCACCCCTCGAGCTGATCGACATACCCGGCGGGTCCTTCGTGATGGGCGATCCCGACGGCGAGGCCGACGAGGCCCCGCGGCGGGTTCAGGTCGCGCCGTTCCGGATCATGCGCGTCGAGGTGACGAACACGGCCTTCTCTGCGTTCGTCGAGGCCACGGGCTACGAGACCGACCCGGAACGCTCCGGCTGGGGCTTCGTATGGACTGATCGCTGGCGCCGCGTTGATGGTGCCGACTGGCGACACCCGCAGGGCCCGGGCAGCTCGATCGACGGGCTCGAAGTGCACCCGGTCGTTCAGCTGTCCGCCCGCGACGCGGCCGCGTTCTGTGCCCATCACGGTCTCCGCCTGCCGACCGACGAAGAGTGGGAGTTCGCGGCGCGAGGCAACGATGGGCGCCGCTTCCCGTGGGGTGACGGCGCCCCAACGGCGGACACGGGCCGCCGAGCCAACTACGGGACGGAGATCTGTTGCGGGCCGGACTCGATCGATGGCTACTGGAGGACGGCGCCGGCGGGTGCATTTCCGGAGGGAGCATCGGAACTCGGCCTCCTGGATATGGCGGGCAACGTGTGGGAGTGGACGGGGAGTCCGTTTCCCGGGCGTCCGGGGTTCGTTGCCCTGCGCGGCGGCGGATGGGGGAACAACCCCTACGGCCTTCGTTCCAGTAACCGACACGCGAATCCCCCCGACATCGGCCTCGACATGGTCGGCGTACGCTGCGCCGGCGAGGTGGCCCCGGAGGGCGAATCCGATTCGTGGCCGGAAGCGTCCTCTCCCGAGCTCCCAGCCGGGTGACACGAACCGGTTGCCCGAGCCTTCCCTCGCGGGCGTGCGACCGACATCTTGGACTCCCTTCACGCGCTCGTCGGAGTGCGCCAGGCACCGATGAGCGTCCAGGCTCCCGCTCGACGAGGAACGAATGGCGAAGTACACAATCGGGGTTCTGCCCGGCGACGGGATCGGTCCGGAAGTAACTCGCGAGGGACTCAAGGCCCTTACTGCCGCGGCCGAGATCGACGGCTTCGAGTACGAAGCGATCGAATATCCGTACAGCGGTGCCCACTACCTGAAGACCCGCGAGCTGGTGCCGGATGCGGTGATCGAAGAGTGGCGATCGCTCGACGCGGTGTTGCTGGGCGCGATCGGCCATCCGGATGTCGAGACCGGCCTGGTGGAGCGTTCGGTGATACTCGGCCTCCGCTTCGGTCTCGACCTGTATGTCAATCTGCGGCCGATCAAGCTGTACGCGGAGCACCTCTGTCCGCTGAAGGGCAAGGGACCCGAGGACATTGACCTCGTCGTCGTGCGGGAAAACACCGAAGGCCTGTACTCGCAGATCGGGGGACACCTGCGAAAGGACACGCCGGACGAGATCGCAGTTGTCAACGGCCTCTACACCTGGAAGGGGTGTGAGCGAGCGTCGCGGTATGCATTCGAGGTGGCGCGGAAGCGGGCGGCGGAAAGGGAGAGGGAGCGTCCCGCGCAGGTCACCCTGGTGGACAAGGCGAACGCCGTTCGCGCGCACGACGTGTGGACGCGTGCCTTCGCGCAGGTTGCCGCCGAGTACCCCGATGTAAAGACCGATCACGCATACGCCGACGCCTGTTGCATGTGGATGGTGAAGAACCCCGAATGGTTCGACGTCATCGTAACCACCAACATGTTCGGGGACATCATCACCGATATCGGTGCCATGATTCAGGGCGGCATGGGGATCGCCGCCTCGGGCAACATCCATCCCGGGCGGACGTCGATGTTCGAGCCGATCCACGGCTCGGCTCCCAAGTACGCCGGAAAGAACGTGGCCTGTCCCCTGGGCGCGATCTCGGCTGTTGCCATGATGCTGGACTTTCTCGGCGAGCAGGTGTCCGCGCGTCGAGTGGAGGGTGCGGTGGCCCAGCTCCTCCGCTCGGGTCGCATCCCCTCGGCGGATGCCCGGAGCGGGATCGCCACCACCGCCATGGGTGACATGGTCGTGGACCAGATCCGCACCGGCTCCGGCTGACCATTATCGACGCCGGCGCGATCACCACGTCGACTTGGGAAGAGCGGTCGACTGCTCCCCTAATTCTTCTGGAGTCGGAAGTTGAGCGTTCCGCTATAGTCCACGAGCACCAGATTGACCGTCCAGGTGCCCGGTTGGCCCGTCGCCGTCGTTTCGTTCAGGCTCGGCACGAGAGCGTGATCGTAGACCATCACGCCATTCGCGTCGCGAACCATGACCCGGGCCGTTCCGGATGTGAGCGTCGTCGAGTGATCGACCGTGGCCTCGGATCCCGTGTTCACCCACGTGTACTGCAGGGCCGCTCCAACCTCAGTCACATCGGTCGCCTGCAGCTGGAAGTTGTCGGTCGCGTTGCTGACCTCGGGCTCAAACGGTGCCAGGGGCTCGGTTGGGTTGCTGCTGCAAGCGCCAAGCGTGAGCAGGACGAGCGACATAACTGCTGCTGCGCGTGCCATTGGCGAGTCCTCCTTGTCTGGGGCGGATCCACACGCTCACGCATTCGCTGTTGCGTCGGGAGCCGCAATGCCGAGTCGATGGAGCAAGGTCCATTCCGACGGCTATGACAGTACCTAACGAACGACGTGCCAATGTGTTCCGGGGTGAAGGACTCGACGCCGCGTGGGAATCACCTGTCTCGTTCTAAGACACTCCGGGCAACAAGAACGAGAGAATGATCACTCCTCCTCTGGTGCGGGATCGCGCATCCTGGATGGGGCGAAAACGGAGAGATGTGGTGACGAGCTGCAAAGGAGCGATGTTGCCTACCGGTAGGAGTCGGGGATCTCGTCCAGCTCCCGGATGATCACCGCGTCACCCATGAACAGCGGGATCAGGACCCGATTGCGCTGCGCGTCGTAGCCGATGTCTGCGGGCGCCTCGACGTCGGTCACCACCGCCTCGAACGTTCCATCCGGCGTGCCGGCGTAAATCGCCTGCGCGTTCCAGCTCGACACGAGGAAGGTGCCCGACGGCGTGATGATGAGGCCATCCAGCCCCTGATCGGGGAGGCGGATCGGCTCGCCCATCTCACCGTCTTCGATCGCGTACAGGTGGGGTGCCCCGAACGAGACTACCCACAGGCGACCGTCGGCGACGGCAGTGCCGTTGGGCCGCGCCAGTTCCTCGCCGGCGACGATCCGCTCCGCTGTGCCGCCGGTGAGCCGATGAACGCCATCGGTCCCGGTCGGCACGAAACCGGCCTCGCCGGCCGCCAGCCCACTGTCGGTCACGTAGACCGTCCCGTCCGGACCGGCGCTCAGATCGTTGAGGAACGTCGCTCCTTCGACCGCGATGTGACCGAGTGGCGCACCGGTTTGCCGGTCGAACATGCGCAC
Source organism: uncultured Gemmatimonadota bacterium (assembly GCA_964550085.1). Lineage (GTDB taxonomy): Bacteria > Gemmatimonadota > Gemmatimonadetes > Palauibacterales > Palauibacteraceae > JBFILW01. The sequence continues at coordinate 1,123 of CAZJXR010000032.1, read as the reverse complement.
GACCGTGATGTCGGTCACGTACAAGGTGTCGCCGACGATCGCCATCCCCTTCGGCGCGTGCAGGGTCACGCCCTCCGCCTCGCCATCGATCCACTTGAGCGAAATCAGATCTCCCGTCGGGGCCACACGCGAGATGAAACCGTTGCCGTCTTCCGCGAGCGGCGATCCGTTAACGTTGCTGATCAGGTATACATCGGCGACCGGATCGTGGAGGACGGACTCCGGCGTGCTCAATCCGATTGCCTGGATGGTGATGGGCTCGTCAACGCCGATCGCGGCTGGATCCGAGTCCTCGGTTTCGTCCGCGGCCCGACACGCGGTGAGTAGTCCGACCGCCAGCAACGCGCCGATTCTGATGTGCTCCACTCTCATGCTCACCTCGCGTGTCGCTCGCAGTGCACGGCTCGATTTCCATCACGATGGCAGCGGGACCGGACGCTCGCAACGGGCCACCGCCCGGTGGTATCGTCTGTCGGCGGCGACGCATGTCGCTCGCCGCGGCCGGACGTTTGTCGCGCGTCGCCTAACGTGGCGATGTGACCAGTTGCGGGCTCAGGCATGATCGAAACAGCGGACTTCGTCGTCGTCGGCGGTGGCATCATGGGTGCCAGCATCTCCCTTGAGCTGGCGCAGGCTGGGGCCGGAGGGGTGCTGTTGCTGGAGCGGCGTGCCCTGGGTGCCGGGTCGACCGGGAAATCCGGCGCGATCCTCCGCCAGCACTACTCGCACGAGGTGACGATTCGGATGGCGCGCCAGAGCCTGGCCGCGTACGCATCGTTCGAGGAGCGGACGGGACGGCCGATCGGCTTCCGGCGCACCGGGATGGTGTTCGTAGTGCCGAAGGACGGCCGAGAGCTGCTGGAGCGAAACGTGAACTTGCAGAACCGGCTCGGCGTTCGTGCCGAGATCGTCGAAGCGAACCGGCTGCGAGAGATCGAGCCGCATGGCAGCTTCGAGGGCGTGGTGGGCTGCTGGGAGGCGGAGACCGCGACCGTCGACCCACTGGCCGCCGTGGAAGGGATCGCCGCCGAGGCGCGGTCGCTCGGCGCCCGTGTCCGGCTCGGCGCCACGGTGACCGGGATCGAGACGGCGGCCGGCCGCGTCACCGGCGTTCGGCTCGGTG